>JAAUSV010000319.1 GCA_012032525.1 Leptolyngbyaceae cyanobacterium SL_7_1 | reverse complement strand
AATGCTGCCCAAGGGAGCAGTGCGGCGGATTGCGGTGGATGCAACGTTGCGGGCAGCGGCTCCCTACCAAAAGGCACGACGCCAGCGCTACGAGAGCACCGGGAGCGAGTCAAATCCTGCCCGTCGGGTATTTGTGGAATCGGCGGATGTGCGGGCAAAGCGGCTGGCACGCAAAGCCGGAGCACTAATTATCTTTGTGGTAGACGCTTCCGGGTCGATGGCGCTAAACCGGATGCAATCTGCCAAGGGAGCCGTGTTGCGCTTGCTGACCGAAGCCTACGAAAATCGCGATCAGGTGGCGTTGATTCCTTTCCGGGGAGAGCAAGCGGAGGTGCTATTGCCGCCCACCCGATCGATCACCGCCGCCCGTCGTCGCTTGGAACGAATGCCCTGCGGGGGCGGTTCTCCCCTAGCCCACGGACTGACTCAAGCGGTGCGGGTGGGGGTGAATGCGCGACAATCGGGGGATATTGGGCAAGTCGTGGTGGTAGCGATTACCGATGGTCGAGGCAACATTCCCCTTGCCCGATCGCTGGGCGAAACCATTCCCGATGGCGAAAAACCCGATATTAAGGCGGAATTGCTCGACATCGCCAAGAAGATTCGAGCGGTGAACATTCAACTGCTGGTGATCGACACGGAGAATAAATTTGTCTCCACCGGGTTTGCCAAGGAATTAGCCAAGCAAGCCAGCGGCACTTATTACCACTTGCCCAAAGCAACAGATCAAGCGATCGCCGCGATGACGAAGGGGGCGATCGCCAACTTGAGATCTTAATTGTTTCAAACTCACCAGGGTTCCATGACTACCAACTCCCTTGCCCAAAAACTCCGTCTCAAACCCCATCAAACGGTGCTCTTGCTCAATGCCCCGGAAGATTATCAAGAACGATTAGCCCCGTTACCAGAGGCGATCGAGCTATCCACCACTGCCACCGGAGATTTCGACGTAGTACAGGCATTTGTCCACAATCGAGCTGAGATTGAAACCCTTGCCCCTGTTGCCATTCAAGCATTAAAGCCGGGTGGAATCCTGTGGTTCTCCTACCCCAAAAAAAGCTCCAACGTAGGGACGGATATTCATCGGGATGTGGGCTGGGAGAGTGTGCAACAAGCTGGGTTTGAAGGGGTGGCGCAGATTGCGATCGACGAGGTTTGGTCTGCTCTGCGGTTTCGCCCCACCCACGAAATCAAAGCTCGTCGTTCTAGAATAACGACTGATTGATTTCAGGAAGTCAGCATGGCGATCGATCGTGCCGTTATTCGAGAATGCCTGTTGACCAAGGTGCGAGAACGGGGCACAGCAAAGAGCATTTGTCCTTCAGAAGTGGCGCGGGCACTCAGCCAAACGGATTGGCGATCGCTGATGCCAGAAGTGCGATCGGTGGGTGTGGAGTTGGTGGAGGAAGGGGCGATCGTGGTGTTGCAGCGGGGACAGGTGGTTGATCCGTTGCGGGTGAAGGGAGCAATTCGCTATCGGCTGAGAGCAACGGATGAAGGATGAGTAGAAACCTAATGTTCAATCATCGGGTTCATAAATAATGAAATCTCCAGGTTGCCAGCCATAGGCTCGGCAAATCTTTTCAATTACCTCACCAGTCGGAATATAAGTCGGATCATCGCAGAGCCGATAAGCGGTTGCCCTACTCAACCCAGTATCCTGCCAGAACCGATACCGGGTGATCTCTTTTTGCTTTAGAAGCTCCATAATGCGGTTTTTGGCTCCCATGCAGCAATTGTGCCAGTGTTTTCATATTGCTGCTATGTCTAAAAAATGAGAATATATAAAATAACCCAGTCCTGAAGCCTTGG
Organism: Leptolyngbyaceae cyanobacterium SL_7_1; assembly: GCA_012032525.1. Taxonomy (GTDB): domain Bacteria; phylum Cyanobacteriota; class Cyanobacteriia; order Elainellales; family Elainellaceae; genus JAAUSV01. Next base: position 4,105 of record JAAUSV010000319.1, on the reverse strand, counting down.
AAAACCAATGGACTGGGCAACCCTCTATGGAGTTAAACCAATGATGACAGAAATGAAGCAAATTGTTGCTCTAGATTCTGCTGATCTTAAGTTAGAGCCAGCAGTTCAATCGCTGATTGACTTGCGCGATCGCCCCTCTCCTGATGTCCTGCGAGTGCTAGCGATCGGCAGTCCTCAAGTTGTCAATTGCTTTGTCATGACTCTTTTTCAGTATGGATATGCCAGACCAGAAGAATGGTCGAGGCAACTGCCGACGGTCAATCCGGGCGAAGTGATGCGAATATTGACCAAACGGATTAATTTGGCTGATTAGGCGATCGCATCTATTTTCAAGCTGAGGGGGCTTGGTAAGTTTTACTAAGCTCTCTCGCTATAATTCACTAAACTACTGAGCAACGTTTCCAGCTTATGGAAATGCAACATCCCGATCGCGACAGATAGAAAAGATGGTTAGCACCTTACCTTCACCCCAAAACCTAACCACTGATACCTGGATCGAGGCGTCCTGGGAGTCCTACGAAGCGCTTACCCGTCAACCAACCTACGAAGCGGGGCAATGCTATTACGATGACGGTTGGATGAGGATTGAAATGGCACCATTGGGACCGTTGCATGGACGGGAAAACTCGATCGTTTCTACCCTGGTTGCGCTGTTTGCAGCGCTAAGAACTATTCGCAGTGTCGAACTGACTAACACCACCTTTCGTAAGCAAGGAATCCGTGATTGTCAGCCAGACATCGCCTTTTATCTCGGCTCCGATTTTAAATTCCCCGCCTTCGACAATGCCCCGGTGGACGTAGATCAAGTCGGTGCTCCGCAACTGGCGATCGAAATTGCTTCCACCACCCTCAGCGATGATTTGGGACGCAAGCGGTTGCTATACGAACGCGTGGGAGTTGGGGAGTACTGGGTTGTGGACGTGAATGCAAGGGCAGTGTTTGCCTTTGCGATCGCCGATGGTGGCAGTAAGCAAGTTCAAACCTCCAAGGTTTTACCCGGCTTGGCAATGGCTGTGGTTGAGGAGGCATTGGCAACGCAGTCAAAGCCAGGATGATGGGGAGATCAACCGTTGGCTAATTCAGCAATTTGGGCAATAGGACATCTCATAAAAACATCTCACACCACTCCCACCTTCAGTCCTAAGTCTGCGAGGAGTTGGCGATCGTCATCAATGCTCTGATTGGCTGTCGTCAACAACTTCTCCCCATAGAAAATCGAATTCACCCCTGCCATAAAGCAAAGCGCTTGAGCTTCCCGGCTGAGGTGGGTGCGTCCGGCACTCAGGCGAATTCTCGCCTTGGGCATGAGAATCCGGGCGGTGGCACAGAGGCGGACTAGTTCAAAAGCGTCTACAGGAAATTGGTTCTCCAAGGGCGTTCCTGTGACGGCGACCAAGGCGTTGATTGGAACGCTTTCGGGGTGAGGGTCAAAGGTTGCTAGCACCTCCAGGAGGCGGGCGCGATCGCGTTCCGTTTCGCCCATACCAATGATGCCGCCACAGCACACCGTCACCCCGGCGTTGCGGACTTGTTCTAACGTATTCAACCGATCCTGATAGGTGCGGGTAGTGATGATTTGGTCGTAATATTCTGGACTGGTGTCGAGGTTGTGGTTATACGCCGTTAACCCTGCCTCGGCTAGTCTCTGCGCCTGCGATTGATTCAGCATTCCAGCGGTGACACACGCTTCTAACCCCAACTGGCGAACGCCTCGCACCATCTCAAGCATTGCCTCAAAGGAGGCTCCCTCCCGGATTTCGCGCCACGCCCAGCCCATACAAAAGCGGGTAGCTCCCAACTCTTTTGCGCGTTGGGCTTGGGTCACGACTGCATCAACATCGGCGATCGCCGTTTTTTCCACCGCAGTGGGGTAGTGAGCCGATTGGGGACAATAGGCACAGTTTTCTGCGCAACCGCCCGTTTTCACACTGATTAGCGTGGCGAGTTGAATGTTGTTGTCGGGATGGTGCTGGCGGTGAATGGTTTGGGCTTGAAACACCAAATCTAGCAATGGCTGTTGCAGCAAAGCCAAGATTTCCGGGGTTGTCCAGTCGTGGCGGGTTGACACAGGCGATGATTCAGTGAGTGCAGCTTAAATCATATCTTTAAGCAGGGCGGCGATCGCACTGTAAACAAATGTTAGCTCCTCGTCGGTGACGCAGTAGGGCAACATCAGGTAGAGTACGTTTCCGAGGGGACGCAGCAGTAGACCGTGGGCGATCGCTTGTTCTCGAATTTGCCATGAAATTTGGTTGAGGTAGCCCGGTTCCTCCGGGGTGATGATGTCCATGGCGGCGATCGTGCCTGTCACCCGCAGTTTCTCTAACTTGGGATGGTCTTGAAACAATTGCAGGTGTTGCCAGTGCTTCGTTTCCATTGTTTGAAACGTAGTTTGTGCCTCCAGCAAGTCCCACGACGCCAGTGCCGCCGCACATCCCAATGGGTTCGCCGTGTAGCTGTGTCCGTGGTAGAACGTGTGCAGGGGATTGTCGCTGTAGAAAGCGGTGTAAATCTCCTCAGTACAAACCGTGACGGATAGCGGCAAAAAGCCTCCGGTCAATCCTTTGGAAAGGCAGATCAGATCGGGCGATACCCCCGCTCTGAGGCAGGCAAACCAATCGCCTGTACGTCCAAACCCGGTCATCACCTCGTCAAATATCAGCAACGTTCCATAGCGATCGACCAGTTGCCGCAATTGTTGAAGAAACTCCGGTCTACACATTTTGCATCCCCCCTGCTCCTTGAACGAGGGGTTCGATGATCACCGCCGCAATCTGATCGGATTGCTCCAGTTTATTCTGCAAGTAGCTCAGGGCTTGGGCTTCCTTTTCCGCCACCTGTTTATCGCCCCAGTAAGTGCTGGGAAACGGCACGTATTCTACATCAAACAACAAATCTGAAAATACTTCTGAGAAAAGCGATCGCCCACCCACCGACATCGACCCAAACGTATCGCCGTGATATGCCCCTGAGAAAGCAATAAAGGTCGTGCGGGGCTGATTCTGGTTGCGCCAGTATTGATACGCCATCTTCAAGGCGACCTCAACAGCGGTAGAACCGTTGTCAGAAAAGAAAACTCGACTGAGGGGATGGGGAAGCCGTTGCACCAGCCGCTCAGCCAATTGCTCGGCGGGGTCGTGGGTAAAGCCAGCAAAGATCACGTGCTCCAACTGCTTGGCTTGCTGGTAGATCGCTTCTGCAATCCTTGGGTGGGCGTGTCCATGCAAATTCACCCACCAGCTAGAGATGCAGTCCATCACGCGCTCTCCAGTGTCTAACTCCAGCCAAACCCCTTCGGCGGATTTGACTTTTAGCGGTGGGGAGGCGGTTTTTGCTTGGGTGAAGGGATACCAGATGTGTTGCATTCGTTCGGTTAATGAAACAGTTGATCAAACGCCGTTCTTAGCGTACCAGGATTAACCGGATCAAGGATTTCTAGCTCACCCAAAATCGGAACTTGTCCGTAGTGGGCAATCGCCTCCCGATTGGCTTGATTGCGATCGCCGTTCATAATCACACCTAGAATCGGAATCCCAGCGCGTTGCAATTGACGAATGGAAAGTAAGGTGTGATTGATCGTTCCCAATTGGGTTCGAGCGACCAAACAAACGGGCAAATCAAGATGTTTAATCAGATCAATGATCAACTCAGTTTTGTTTAGGGGAACGAGTAATCCACCTGCTCCTTCCACGATTAAATGAGAATGCTGAGTTTCAGGCAATTTGAAATCAGAAAGGTGAATAGCTACGCCGTCGATCGCCGCCGAAAGATGGGGGGAAAGGGGTTGAGTTAATCGAAATTTTTCAGGAATAAAATGGGAGCGATCGAGTTGGGTTACGGCTCGAACATAGTCTGTATCCGTCATCGGTTCCAACCCAGATTGAATTGGTTTCCAATAAGTTCCATCTAACCCCAGCGTTAGCATTGCCGAAACGACTGTTTTACCAACATTCGTATCAGTTGCTGTGACAAAAAAGCGTGAAGGAAATTGAAACATAATCCTATTTACTATCTGAATAATGAAAGTCCTACTGCCCAGATCCCCGGCTTCTTTGGAGAAGCCGGGGATCTTTGGAATCCTTGTGTTTAACCTTGATTTAGAACT
>JAAUSV010000318.1 GCA_012032525.1 Leptolyngbyaceae cyanobacterium SL_7_1 | reverse complement strand
GGCCATGGTAGAGCCACTCACAGCACCAAATAACCCCCCGGTCGCGATCGCATCCACGGTTTTAACCTTCGGGCAGCTTGGCTAACGTAAAGCGTGCGATGAATACGATGAGAATCCCTAATGCTACAGAAAACAGTGCGGGTAAGATCATCTCGGTTAGGTTAGAATTGCGAATCGCAATTCCACCAGTCAGACCAATTTTGGTGAGCAGCATGAAGACGATGATCTTGCAAATTGACTCTGGAATTTGCAGTTGGCTACCAAGGGCAGCAATGACCATACCACCAATCAGGAAGCTGAGTGTTGGGGACTGCAACTGTTTAACGAAGTCCATCAAAAACAAGGACCAAAAATCCACGAAGACCTCCTTCCACCTCCTCTAACGAGGGGTGACTATTTGTGACAGGTGAGCTTTAAAGGGCAAGGGAGAAGCGTTTCACCCATACAGCACAGGTGTTACGCGAATATAGATCGATAGAGTGTTCAGAGGTGCTACTCTCCGAACGGGGCTAGAAGGTAACAGTTATCCTGTACTACCCTCCATAAACTTTTATCTATCAAGACCTAAATCTCTATGTGCTTAAGTCTATACCTTAAATGGACAGATTTTGCGATCGCCAACAGGGATTTGCAATACAATGTCAAATTCAAATCATAAGTTTTTCTTTATTTATTAGGCATCGAAACCCGTGCGGATACTACCTTAGCCAACCCGTCTCTGTGATAGGTCGCACTATGGTTGCCTGGGTTCCCACTTGCAATGTCTCAAGGAGAATACCTCGCCCCTACGATCGGTCGTATCAATCCACTTGCAATGTGGGTGACTCTGTTGGTGGAGTCGGCTCTAGGGGGGGACTGTAGCGAGCGACGTTAATCCAAATTACTGAAACTAGTAAACCAACACCACAACCGATCAAGAAGATCCAGCCGTGAAAGGGTTCTAAAACACAGAGCAAGCGGCGATTACTGCCATACACCTGCACGACCCACCCCTCATCCATATCCAACTTTGGCTGTGACTGCTTCGATTCAAATTTACTCATGGTTTTCGCTCCATGCTGATTGTGTATATTGCTTACAGTCCGCTTGCCTGGATCACGCGGAACACCTACTGAAAATCCACCTGTGTGATGGGTGTAGCGGCTCCAGAACAGTGGTTGTGTCTTTGAGCTGCCTTCGCTGAATCTATCGATAATTCATAGATAAAAGTTTATACTTCAAGCAAACACCATATCTTTAAGTTTATGCAATGCCTGGCTAATAAGCAGCATTTTTTTTCAAGAATATTGCCTCAAACTTGCTGAACCTTTTGATAGCTGAAACTTATAAGTGGCTAGTAAGTGGCTAGGGTTTCAAATTTGCTTTGATTCGTGGCGGTGTCAAACAGGCAGGCGATGCTGTTGAATCTTTAGGAACTTTGGCATCGGCTACGGACAGACCCCCGACTTTTCCTAAAAAGCCGGGGGTCTTTGCCCAACCATTAACCCATGTCATCACCCAATCGGTGCAATCTGAATTGAGGCATAGTCAAACACAGCGCTATCCAAATTTAAGCCGATCGCATTTTGCACAAACCCAACCATATCCGTAGCATCGCCCGTCACCCGTTGAATCGCCGTGCCTTGCACCACGCCACCCAGTTCCGGTAAGAACATAAACTGGTTTTGCAAGACATAATCCTCTGCCGATCCATTCAACGTGATTACATCTCCAAAGGACAAATCCGTGATCATGGCAAAATCAGTGCCGCCGCCAGTGGCGTAGTAGGCGTTATACATGTCACCCAGGGCAAATCGATCGTTACCATCGCCCCCGGTTAGCCAATCCACTTCGCCTTCACCAGGATTGTTGCCCACAATTGGGAAGGAGCGCACTCCACTCAACAGATCGTTGCCATCGCCCCCATTCAAGCGATCGTTGCCACTGCCGCCGATCAAGTTGTCATCCCCATTACCGCCGTTGAGTTGATCGTCGCCTTCCATGCCAGAGAGGGCATTGTTAGCCGTATTACCCGTGATCACATTATTCAACTCGTTGCCAAATCCGTAGATCGGGTCTGCTCCGGTGAGCACCAAGTTTTCTATATTCTCAGGTAAGGTGACGTTGACAGCGGAATACATCGTGTCGATGCCTTGATTTGGCAATTCGATCACACGATCTCCTGTAGTCACGTAGTAACTATCGTTGCCCCAGCCGCCGATCAGGGTGTCTGCACCCAAGCCACCACTCAGGGTATCATTGCCAAACCCACCCTCAATTCGGTCATTCCCATCACCACCATAAAGACGGTCATTCCCATTGCCCCCGTAGATGCGATCGATCCCGTTACCACCGCTCACGATGTCATTGCCGTTGTCGCCATAGAGACGGTCATTCCCATTGCCGCCATAAATGCGATCGTTGCCATCCTCACCCCGCACATAGTCATTGCCATCATCTCCGTAGAGACGATCGTTGCCATTTCCCCCCAAAATACTATCGTCACCTGGGACGCCGACATCCACGCCTCTAGGACTGCGATCGCCATAAATCACGTCGTCACCATCCAATCCTGAGAGCCGATCAACCGCGCCAAAGCCGTAGATCGCGTCATTTTCTAGCGTGCCTTCAAGAATATTTACACCTTCGGTTCCAATAATGACTGCCATAGGGTCTCCTGTGAAATAAGAGTTGCTTGAGACGATGCGTTCGTCTTTTGTCTGCCTCTCACTCCGGTCAATAATGCAGGAATTATGCAAAGGATTAAATTTTAAGTTTTGCAACAAATGGCATGATTTCAAAGCGGTATGGTGGAGTAGCAGTTAAATCACTTGGATCATTTAGCAACGAGAATTTAGCAACGAGAATTTAGCCAAAAGGCTAGGGGTAGGCAGTCTCAACAGGGTTTCATCATGGATGAACGACTCACACAACTGGTGCAGCAAGCCCAACAAGTAGCCGATATCCAGAAAAACCAACCACTGCTCAATCAGTTGGTAGAGGAAATGTTGCGATCGCGTCCAGTCGGGCGATCGCTCCCCGGACAACCCCTGGCTGGGGTTTACCAAGCGATTTACGATCGCGCTCATCAGCAGTTATGTGAAGTAATTCCTGACGCTCTCAGCCAGTACAACCCAACGCGAACATCAGCGCGAGACTGGGCAATGGCAGTACAAACTGGGGTATTTAAACAGGTGTTGGAAGATACTCAGTTAAAGCAGTTGGCGATCGAGGCACAGCGTCATCCACCCCGCACGGTGGAACGACAACAGGCACTCACGCAATTAGTTACTGCAATTAAACTTTCAGGTCGGTTAGCCCATCCCCACCGCGCAACTTTTACGCCATCGTTCTACGATTTATTGTATGACGAGGCAGTCAACCGGACGCTTACCTATGTCTGTTGTGCGATCGACAACTACGACCCAGAGCGAGGAGACCGCAAATTTATGAACTGGGTTAACTTTCGTCTAGAGCGCGTGTTGCTCGACTGTCGAGCGGAGTTTAGCGATCGCGAAACCACTGAATTACCCAATCTCAACGATCTAGACAATCTAGCTCAACCACAGGACTCGGATTCACCCGCTCAATTGCTGCGGGATTACATTGAACAGGATGCCGATCAGGTGTTTGAATCGGCTCACATTCGCGATCGCCCCGATGCGAATTTTCGTGTGATTGCCCTCGATCGATTTAACGACAAAAGTTGGGATGATATTTCCACCCAATTGGGCATTAAAGTTCCGACCTTGAGTAGTTTTTTCCAGCGCTGTTGTCAAAAATTTGCCCCCAGATTTCAGGAGTATCTATCCAGTTAACGCCTATTACTTTGCGGGGGAACCCATGACTTTCAATCCCAATTCACCCTTGACGGTCTCACTGGCGCTGACGGCTCATCGACAGGCTGAACAGTGGCGACAGCAACATTCCGATCCAGCCAAAGCTAAGCAGAGTTACTTAAATGCACTGGCGATCTATGCGGTGACTTTCTATTTGGACTGTTTGGGATTTGAGACAGCAGCCACCAGCACCCAATCCTGGCTGATGGACAGTGCCGCATTGATGGTGCGTAACTATGGGGCGTTGGAGTGTCGTCCCGTGTTACCGGGTTCTCCAGCCATGCAGATTCCGCCAGAGGTGTGGCGCGATCGCATCGGTTATGTGGCAGTCCAACTGGATGAGTCCCTGCGGCAGGCGACCCTGCTCGGTTTTGTGCCAACGGTAGCCACAGCAGCCATCCCCCTGACCCAACTGCGATCGCTGGATGAGTTGCCGACTCATCTCCGCCAATGGCAACAGGCAACACCCCCACCAGTGAATCTGGCGGATTGGCTGCGGAATGTGGCAGACGCCAGTTGGCAGGCGATCGGGGAATTCTTCGACCCCATGCTCAATCCAGCCCAACCTGCCTTTGAGTTTCGGAGCGATCGTGCCCCTGCAACCTACGTCCCCGCTGCGTCGGCTCCGATTATTCGTCGGGGCAAAGCCTTGACGTTGGAAACTCCATCGACCCCGATTGCGATCGTGTTGTTAGTCGGCTTGTTGCCCATCTCAGAGCGTGAGATCGATATTTGGGTGCAGGTGGAATCCACTAGTCAAACCCAACTGCCCCCTCCATTGAAATTGCGGGTGGTGGATGACGCAGGGGCAGAAGTTATGGCTGCCCAAGCCAGAGGTAGCGAGGCGATGCAACTGCAATTCACCGTCACCAAAGGCGAACAATTCGGCGTCCAAATCGAACTAGACCACACCCGCCTCACCGAAACCTTCCTCACCTAAAGAATCCAACGATCCCCGGCTTCTCCAAGAAGCCGGGGATCTGGTCAACCCAAAATCCAAATCATCATGTCCTCAACTGCCAAACTCGTCACCCTAAAGCTCGATGGCGATCTAGCCCATCAAGGGTTTCGAGTCACCTTGGAAATTGGAGAGGATGGCGATCGCCCCGACCTCGAACTCACCGGAACCCTGCCCGCCGCCCCCGATCTGTGGCGATCGCTTAACCACTGGCGACAACACTATCACAGCCTAGAAGTAGCCACGCGAATTAAACCTAAAGCGATCGCCTATAAGGGAGCGCTTCAGTTGACCGAGGCGTGTCGGCAGGCGGCAGGGGAGTTGGGGAATCAGTTGGAACAGTGGATTGCCTCGGATGCATTTCGCTTACTCGATCAACGCCTACGGGAAGCTTTGAACCGGGAGGATAGGATTCGGATTGTGTTGCGTAGCACCGATCCCTTGGTTCACCAACTCCCCTGGCATTTGTGGGATGTGATGGAGCGCTATCCCTATGCCGAAGTGACGCTGGGTTCACCAACGCTAGAACGGGTGGAGCGATCGCCCCTGCCCCACACCACCGTGAAGATCCTTGCGATCCTGGGAGACAGCGAGGGGATTGATCTGGAGGTCGATCGGCGGTTGTTAAACGCCCTACCCAATGCAGAAGTAACGGTTTTAGTGGAGCCGTCCCGGGCGGTGCTCAACCATCAGCTTTGGGATCAACCCTGGCACATCCTGTTCTTTGCCGGACATAGCCACACGGAAGCAGAGCGAGGCTGCATTGCCATCAATCCCCAGGACAGCTTGACGCTGGCGGAATTGAAATATGGCTTGCGACAGGCGATCGCCCAAGGATTACAACTGGCAATTTTTAACTCCTGTGATGGCTTGGGGTTAGCCCGTGAGCTAGAGTGCGTGCGATTGCCCCAACTAATTGTCATGCGCGAACCCGTGCCCGATCGCGTCGCCCAAGCCTTCCTCACCCAATTCCTCAAGGCTTTCTCGCAAGGGGATGCCCTCCATCTAGCCGTGCGGCAGGCAAGGGAACGGTTGCAGGGATTAGAGCAGGAGTTTCCCTGCGCCAGTTGGTTGCCCTGTCTCTACCAAATCTCAGCGGAGCCACCATTGAGTTGGAATGCCCTGCGGCGGACACCCGGACACCCGCAACCAAAGATTCTAGCCATTGTCCCCACTCC
>JAAUSV010000317.1 GCA_012032525.1 Leptolyngbyaceae cyanobacterium SL_7_1 | reverse complement strand
AGTTGGCATTGGTGCAAACCCACTGGGTGCAAGCACAGTTGCAGCGCACCTTTCCCGATCGCACCTTTGAAGTCCACACCATGAGCACCCAGGGAGACAAGATCCTGGATGTGGCGTTGGCAAAGATTGGGGACAAGGGGCTATTTACCAAGGAATTAGAGTTGGGCATGCTCCAGGGAGAGATTGATTTTGCGGTGCACTCGCTCAAGGATTTGCCGACTCGCCTGCCAGAGGGGTTGGTATTGGGTTGTGTGACGGAGCGAGAAAATCCGGCGGATGCAGTCGTGGTGCATCAGCGCCACAAAGATAAGCAGATCGAAACCCTCCCGGAAGGGGCGGTGATTGGTACGTCGTCGCTACGACGGCTTGCCCAACTGCGTCACCACTATCCCCATTTGCAATTTAAAGATGTGCGGGGAAATTTGAACACTCGCTTGCAAAAGCTCGATAGTGGTGAGTACGATGCGCTGATTTTGGCGGCGGCTGGGTTGCAGCGGTTGGAAATGAGCGATCGCATCCATCAAATCCTGCCCCCCGAAGTCTCCCTCCATGCGGTGGGTCAAGGAGCACTGGGAATTGAGTGTCGATCGGATGATCCAGAAGTGCTGAATTTGCTTAAGGCATTACAACACGAACCCACAGCGCAGCGCTGTTACGCCGAGCGATCGTTCCTACGGGAATTGGAAGGTGGTTGTCAAGTGCCGATCGGGGTCAACACCGTGTTAGAGGACGGCTCCTTGACGCTGACGGGTATTGTTGCCAGTGTGGATGGGCAGCGAGTGGTAAAGGGTACGGTGACAGGCAGTGCCACCGACGCTGAAAACTTGGGAATCATGCTTGCCAATCACTTGCGCCAGGAGGGAGCACAGGAGATCCTGGAGCAGATTTTTACTGAAATTCAACGCGGTTCATAACTGGGTAGTCATACATATTATTTTTGGGCGCGACGCACCCCAAAAATAATTACCTCAATCATTACAATTCGGAGTGTAATCATGGGATTGTTTGAAGACCTCAGCAGTTTTCTAGAAGCTCGGTTAGAAGAATTTCTCCGCGACAATCCCCATCTGGAGTTGCAAGCGCTGGAAGAAAACCTGCGCGATCAATCTACCGAGGCAATTAATCTCCTGGCTGATTTGCGTCTGCGAGAGAAGCAGTTACAGGATGAAGTCCTAGCAACCGCTGAGGAAGTCCAACGATGGCACATGCGCGTCGAAAAAGCCCGCAACGCCGGACGGGACGACCTGCTCAAACCTGCCGAAGAACGGGAAGCTGCCCTACTCCGCCAAGGCAACCAGCTTTGGGGGCAGATGGAAATGACCAAACAACGCATCACCCAAACGATCGAGCTGCAACGCCAAATCGAGCAAAAAATTAAAGAAGTCCAAACACGGGTTGCCGAGGCTCAAGCGACTCGCGCCGCTCAACAAGCCACCGATTCATGGCAATCCGCTGGTTGGAATCAAACTTACAGTCCACGGGATCTCTCCGATCCGTTAGAACAAAGCTTTCGCCAGTGGGAGATGGATGAGGAACTGGATAATCTGAAGCGCAATCTGGGGAAGTGAGAAGATAGAAGGCGAGAAGGCAAGGTTGAAGAAAGGGTTTGGAAACGATAACAGATTGTTCAAACATTCTAGTGACAAATAATGGTTTGATATAGAGCCGATGCGTTATCTTCCTAAATTCCTCAATCTTTCGTATTGATTAAAAATATCGTTGGTAATTTTAATAGCTGTTTCATTATGACTTGCTAAACACAATGCATATAGCACTGAGTTTGTTGAATTTCGCATGAGAACAGGCTTGCTAACATGCTGAAAAAGCGATCGTAGCTGTTCTGTATACAACCTTGCTAACCACTCAGCTTGGATCGTATTACGGTTTGCTGTAGGTTGCGTTGAACTCTCAAACATATCTAGCTGAACTCCTAGAGGTTCTTGATAGATCTGAGTAATCCAATCCGTACTACCCATCACCTTGCTTATTTGTTCTACTACTGCTGGCTCTGGATTTTGCTCTCTAGGGAGAAGTCGAGTAACACCCATAACTGAGAAATTCACAAAAATATCACAGGTTCTAGTGCTTGCTAGTTCTCTAACTGTCTCCCAATCTACTTGTAATCCATAAGGATCTAAGAAAACAAATGCTCGTTGCTTGGAAGAGTAGGGAAGTTGTGGAATTACTTCATTGCACAAAACTTCGTTACAATTGCCTTGGCAGACGTCAATTACGCGATCTGGAAACTCCTCGCGCAACTCCTGTATACGCTCTACGCGTCGGGAGGAAACGTCTACAAACCAATACCCATCAAATTGCGGTTCTGTTTGTAAAGCTCGTAATGGAGATCCATCAATATACCGCTGTTCATCCTCTTTGGCTCTAGGTCTAATAGAACCTGCAAACGCATCAATGTAGTAATAAGCTCTGAGCCATCTTTTCTTCTGTTCATTCATGATGACAGAGTAAGCTTTGAGATACTTTGCTAGTAAATCTAACTTTTCCTCTGACCACCGACCAATAATATCTTCACCTTCATTACCAAGCCGACTCATGGTTAAACTTTCTTCAATTGGCAGAGATCAAACATTCCTGTTCTAACCTATTGAGCTTGTGATGCCTAGAAATCTTTTGTTTTTGCCACGTATCGGTGTGGTCATACCAAACAGAAGGCATTTCATCCCAAATATGATCATCAATTATTCTACCCCAGCTTTGAATGATACCCACCCCACTGCTTGAAAAGAAGGCAGTCTCAGTCTCTCGTGTTTGACGCAAGATGTCTCTAACCCATTCTGGATTCATTGGACGATGTTGGTATCCAGACTCACCACCAACAATTACCCAATCAATTCCTTCCAAATTCAAACTAAGAGGTCCTAAAAGAGGTTCACACGAAAGAAAACGGACTTTTGATGGTACTTGTCTTAAGGCATCAATTCTATGGGTATATTGCTGAGTTTCTACAGATACACCAACCCAAATATTTTCAGACCATTTGAACTTAGATGCTAGTTTTGCTAAATTCTGGTCGCGTTTAGTCAGAATTTGATATATGTGCCAGGGAGTTTCTTGCATTACCGTGAAAATTTCCTGCAAATATGCAAAAGGCACATCTTCGTGAAAGAGATCGCTCATTGAGTTTACAAAAACTCGACTAGGTGTGCGCCATTTTTTTGGCTGATCTAGACGCTCTGGATGAAGCGTCAAATTAAAACCTTGAGGGAAATTTTGAGGAAATCGTTCTGTTAACGCTTCAGCATAGCAATGACGACAACCCGAACTCACTTTATCGCAGCCTGTAGTTGGGTTCCAGGTCTTGTCAGTCCATTCAATACCAGTGTTACTGCTTGACATTTCGCTAGTATATATCTTTCAGGACTCGAATAAAATACCATTTAGTACAAAAGATCTATAGTATTTAGCTTGATACAAAGATTTGAGAGTTGAAGACTCTAGGTTGTCTATAAAGAAGTTACTAACCTGCCTAAACGTGGTGAGAGAAGCCACAAACTTGGCGACACCCTCTGTGAGGACAATGACTCATGAATCAGTACAGCATGGTTATCCAGTGGTCTAATGAAGACCAACTGTTTCTAGTCACCATTCCAGAATTTGCCGATCGAGTGATCATGCCTTGTACTCATGGCAAAACCCGTGAAGAAGCAATCCACAACGGAGAAGAGGTGATTGAAATGTACTTGGAAGCTTGGCAGGCGGAAGGTCAATCTATTCCAGAACCTAGAACACTTCAAGTGGTTTAGGACTCTTACAAAAATAATCTAATCAACTTATTTGAGAAGGCGCGGCTCCGTCGCGCTTCTCAAATAAGTTATGGGTTTTAATTTTGTAAGGATACTTAGTGACCACGATCGCTACGATCGACCAACAATTGAGTCAATGCCATTACTGCCTGACTCAACTGATCAATCGATCGCCTCATCTCTCCTAGCTCTTGACTCAGCTTGGTGTACTGCTGAGTCAGTAATTCCAACTGGTTAGGCTCAGCTTGACTTGTCTGACTCACCTGCCACAGTGACACATTCAGCGCCGAGAGAATTTTTTGCACCGTAGTCAGGCTGGGATCGTAGGTGGAGTCGTTGAGGATGCGATTGATCTGTTGCGTGTAGCCATGTTCACTGCCGCCGTGTTGGGCGGCAATGCGGGCGGAGACTTTGCGAACGCTGAGTTGTTGGGCATCCATCAGTTGCCGGATCAGTTCGGGGACGTTTCCCTGCATTCCTACAAGCCCACCAATTCGCGTGATTCAATCAGGGATAGCTTCTCAACGATCGCCAATCGCGCCTCCAATTTAGCCACGTTAAATTGGTCGCGCAACTGTTCTAGCTGGGCAACGGCACTCGATCGCTCTGTGGTCAAATCCACCAACTGGGTTTGCAGAGCATGGTAAGTGGGGTTGTTGCTAAGGATTTGGAAGCGACGGGCTTTGCGCTGGTCCTCATTCTTCAGCGTCGTGTCAAATGCTACGATCAACTCTGCTTCGCCCTCTAGATATGCCATCTCCTGCCGCAGTCGAGCCAGCTTCTGATCAAACTCGTTGACCCCTTCTAGGGCACGGGCGATCGCATCGGGGTAGTAATTTAGTCTCATAAACCCTCCAATCATTGCTATTCGTCAAATCCAATTAGGCAACCAATTAGGCAACCAACTCGGTTGGTTGCGCAGTGGATGATTCGGTGGTGGAGAGGGTCGATCGTACCGTGGGAGCGGCGACCTGCTCTAACACCTTGACTTGAATCTCAATCGAAACCAGATAAGCCCCCGACTGCCCACCCACAGCATCCGCAACCAGCTCTGCCAACTCTGGTTTATCGGCAGTGATGGGATCGTGTAGGGTACACCGATCCCACTCGTACTTGGCTGAGGGATTAAGGGTCAAAACGTAATGCTTCGTCATGCTAAGGCACTAAAAATAGCGTCAGATCATTATCTCTCTATTGTAGTGCAAAAACACGACGAACATATGTACTAATTTGGAGTAATTGCCGCCCTTTAAGCGGCGATCGCTGTCTGGGAAGCCACCCCTCGATCCACCGGAACTGAGACCGAATCAGAGGAAGCTAAGGCAGGAATCGCATCCGGTTGACGTTGCCATTGTGCCAGGGTGCGAGCCAGTGGAACTTGTCCGTTTAAGACAATTTCATAGCGGCAGTCGGGCAGCATCTCGCTTGGCTGTAACTGAAACCGTAAGCCCATTCGAGCCAGCAGTTGGGCAAATTTCTGCGCCTGACTCAGGGTGCTAAATCCAATGTGAGACTGCTCACTCCAACCGCCTTGTCGGGGCGATCGAAAGGGGGTACGCACGACTAAGACTCTGGGGGATAGAAACTGCCCCACTCGCCCGCGCTGTAAGGAGAAAAAACGACCGATCTGCATAGGTTTTTGGCAAGCTCTCTTCCTCTATTGTAGTTTGAAAGCACTACACTTGGGGGTATTCTATCCGCTGAGCACTAGGTGGGTATTACTCTGAATAACTGCGGAAATTACCCTTTCTTTAGGAGGATGTCTGAGAAGGATGGATTGCTGGATGGTTGCCCCCTTACATCCCCCAAGATTGGGGTAGGGTTGATTCTGTTAGCGGGAGTAAGTAAACTGTGAAGTCAGTAAGAGGTGGCAGACTACTCCTGCATTCGAGCAGCAAAACCTGCCACCCCTTCTTTAGAGAATCAACCCTACCTCCAAAAAGGGCATGTGGGCTGAGGGCTACGGAAAAGTTGTTGGGAGAGTCCCCCCAAAGCCTCGGTTTTGATTGGCTAGATCCAGAATTCGGGTTGGGTGAGGTCGATCGCCAGTTCTAGTAAATTTGCAAAGTTGATGCGGTAGAGCCTGAACCAGAGATGTAGTTGTAGGTGTTGTTTTTGGGGTTGGTCGGCGATCGCCATGCGCACACCCAAATCAGAAGGTGTGAGCCAAAGGATAGGTTTTGCGTCAGTAG
>JAAUSV010000316.1 GCA_012032525.1 Leptolyngbyaceae cyanobacterium SL_7_1 | reverse complement strand
TTATTGGCATTAAACCCCGGTAAACCACTGGCGATGTCGTGAACTTCCTGCCAATCCCACAGCCGCGCCGTGTAATCAATACTGCCACTGACAATCCGGTTGCCCGTGGGGGTAAAGGCGATCGCTTGAATTCCATCCCGGTGTCCCCGGATCGGTTCTCCCAGGGAATGCCCCTCCGCCACATCCCACAGGCGAATGGTGCGATCGGAACTGCCACTGGCGACCGTGCTCCCATCGGGGGAGAAGGCAACGACATTGACACTGCCTGCGTGCTCCTCAAACGCCGGCAAAAAGGCAGTTCCATCTAAGTTCCATAGCCGCACCGTCAGGTCGCTACTGCCGCTTGCCAGCAACGTGCCTTGCGGGTTAAACGCCACTGACAGGACACTGGCTTTGTGGTCTGAAATTTTGAGAATATCGTCTCCATCCAAGTTCCAGAGATGAATGGTGCCATCGTTCGCCCGCACTGGCAATGTCTGCGGTAATTAGATCGTATTTGGGGTTAAAAGCAACAGAAGTCACCGCGCCTTGATGCCCGGTGAAAATTTTTACCTGGGTGAGGGTGACGTGGCGGGCTTCGCCATTGGTCTCCACTCGCCACAGCCTCACCGTGCCATCATCGCTGCCGCTCACCACCCAGTTGCCATCGGCACTGAAGGCAACAGAGTTGACGGCTTGCGTGTGCCCAAAGAACACCCCGATCGCCCGTCCCCCCGTATTCCATAGCCGCAGTGTTCCATCGCTCCCTCCACTTAGAAGCCACTGACTGTTGGGGCTAAAGGCGAGGGTATTGAATGTATGGCTTTGCTGCGTTGGGGAATCAGACAAAAATTCATTAGGCGTGATGGCATCGCCAAAGGGATCGCCCTGCAACTCCCCGTTCCGATTCCACAGGTGAATTAGGGCATCGCTGGTCGCACCCGCCATCCAATTGCCATCGGGGCTGGCCGCTACGGCATTGACAAACCCCTCATGCCAAACCCGATTGATCTCTTTGGAGACTGATACCGCCTCATTCAAACTAGCCGTCACCTCATTAACGGGGAAAAATCGTATCACACCCCCTTGTTTCTGGTAGGCAAGGGAGACGATTGTCATCAATCCGGAGAGGGGATCGATCGCCAACTCCCGTTGAGCGCTCTCTGCCGTGCGAATCATATTGGTCAATTCCATGCCAATCAGCGCAGCAGCGGTTGTCAACGACAATCCCGACGAAATTACGGTCATGACAATCCAACGCAACCGCACATTAAACCGTTTGCGGGCAACACTGGTTTGCACAAAATCGGTTTCATATTGGTTAAACCAGGTTTGGGTAGAGTGCAAGATTTGCTTGAGTAGGGGCAAGCGGGGATTGTCGTCCCATAGATAGGGGGATTGCTGCCGCCACCGCCGATAGGCAGGTAGGACATTCCAACGGCTGAGCCATCCCTGCTTGCTCCGATCGTTGCTTGCAACTGTTGGTACACCGCCTTCCACTCCTCCGCCGCCCCGGTCAATTGGCGCTGCAAGGTCAAGGTTTCATGTTCCGCTTTTTTCCACTCCAACAGGCGCTGCCAGCCTCGCACCAAGGCATCATGGGCGGGTTCGATGTAGGAGATGCCATCGGCATCTTGCCCGCTCACCAGCAAACGGGCATCCAGAAACCGTTGCAGCACCTCATCGACCCGCGTATCTTCCGGTTCGGGATATTCCAACTCCGACAGGCGCACCTGCCGCCGTGCCAACTCGCCCCCCTCCACCGCAATCATCCGCAGCATCACATGGCGGACGGTGTGGTCGTAGGCGGGGTGTTGCGCCATCAAATTTTGGTATTCCTCATCGGCGCGGCGGGTGAGCGATCGCATCACCCCACCCAATTCTTCATAATCTTGCTGGGTAATGGCGCGGTTGTCCCGTTCCCCCGATCGCTCACTGCGCAGATATTTCAAATACAACTCACTCAGGGTAAAGGAGAGCAACGGCAACGCACCGGGCATCTGTGCCACCTCATCGATTAGTTGATCCACCAAACTGTGGGGTTCAAAATACATCACCCGTGCTGAGGCGGGTTCTTCGATCGCCTCTCGTAGTTCCTCCCGCGTCATCGCGGGCACAATGAACCGCGCCGCTGTCCAAAAATCCTCCAAGCCAATGCCCCGTAGTTGTGGCTCAAAATCCGATCGCAAAGTGCAGATCACCCGCAACTGCTGGGGAAACGCCCGTAACACCGTCGCCAGCGCATGCAAAACGCTCGGCGTTCCTGCGCACTTTGACACAGGGTGATCAATTCCTCAAACTGGTCAATCATCAGCAAGATGATCGACCCCGGATGGTGCTCCAGCCAGAGGTCAATATTCTCCACCAATCGCTGGCAAGACGTGCGAGTAAAGCGATCGTAGTCTGCCTCACTCAAAACCCGGTTACGCAATCCCCCGACGGGCAGAGCGGCGGCTTGCCCGGAAGCGGTGCCCTGCGGCGACCCACTCAATCCGCCATCGACCACATTTCCCAAGCGCAACTTGCTGGGCAACTCAACGATCGGCAAATTCTCCTTTGCCAAGATCAGATTCAGGGCATTAAAGGGAGATTCGCCCGGTCGCATGACTGGTAGCACACACCAGCGATCGAGCACTTGCTGATCAGCACTCAACTGTTTGAGTCGCGGAATCAACCCCGCTTTCACCAAACTCGATTTCCCCGACCCCGATGCCCCCAACACGATCGTCAAGGGTTGTTGCACTACAAAGTCTTGGAGCTTTTCAATCAGCTTGCTTCTACCATAGAACAGCCCGCTGTGTTCCTCCTCAAAGGATGCCAAGCCGCGATAGGGATTTTTGGACTCATCTAGGGGCGGAGCCGGGATCAGGTTCAACTCCTTGCCCGGCGTTAGAAACATGTATTCACCCTTGTCGTGTTTCTTTAAGGGATACAACCCAGGGGTTTGGCGTTTGGAGTGGGTTTCTGTGGCAACCTCCACCTCATCCCGCAAAAGAAATACAACTCCGTTGCCGTTGTCACCCCGTCCCCCGCTGGGTTGCCATCCCGCGCCGCTGGGGAAACATCCGCCCCGCCCTGCAACGCCGACAACAACGCCGCTGCAAACGGAGAATGGTTGCTGCTGGTTTGTCCGCGATCGCAACTCAAGGTCAAGGCATCCATTGCCGTTTGGTCGTAGGAGGCAGACGTTATCACCTGCCATGCCGGGTCTTTGATGTAGCGATCGTAGCGCTCCCGGTGCAACTCCTCTGGGGGGCAACAGATATCTCGCGTACTCGACCAGCGAAACGCTCCAGCAAAACAACAGTCGAAAATTCCCAAAAAATGGCGACAGGGCAAAGCGACCAACGCATCGTGCAGCAATGGCATCGGCAGGTAGCTACTGGTATTCCCCAGGTGGGCGTCTTGGGGAATCAAAATCCCTCCGGTCCATCCTCCCCATTTAGGGCAATCCCGTGTCCGGCAAAGTAGAATAGCAGGCGATCGTCCGCCATCACTTCCTTGGGCAGAAACTCCTGCAACAACTGCAAAATATTTGCCAAACTGGCTTTTTCGTCTAATAGAAGCGTGACTTGGTAGCCGTGCTCTGTCTCAAGCACACGGGCAAGCTCCTGGGCATCATCGACCGCCGTATTTAGCGCAGGCACCCCGGTTTGATAGTGATTGATGCCGATCACAACGGCTAAGCTGCGAGCAAATTCGTACACTGATGCCACCCCCTGTCGATCGATAGGAAAGGTGCAGGATTTTGCTACTTTCCTAGGGAAAATCTCAGCCTAACAAATCCTTCATCTCCGCTGAGCAAGATTCCAGCGTAACTTAACAATGTCTAGACCTTATTCCATTAACCAGCCAACGAGATCTTGCACCGTTAGGCTCAGCTCTCTAGCAAATTCTGGAACAGATAGCTTTGTTATTCACTAGCAGGTTCCGTCTCCGGCAGTTGTAAAAATTCTGCCAGCGTTAGAGGTTTAGCAGGAGTTTGTACCATCTTAAGACTCCTTTAGAGGAGGGACGCTGATCCTTACCCGGCTTGATATTTTAGAGATCCCCATCAGGTTCTAACAAAAGAATGACGACAATGCTTTCTAGTAAGCGCTATTTCATAGAGGTGAACCGTTTCATTCCTACGATTAACGCATGCCATCTATGATTCAGCGATCGCTCACTTTCCTGCTTACCATACTCCTGACCGTTTCTAGCTTGATATGGAGCGCACCCGCCCACGCTCAACTGGCAACCACCATGCCCCAGGAAGATTCTAAACCTCTTAGCCGCTATGCCTTTGAGCGAGTTGAGGGAGACACCACTCCCTCCGGCAGTGCCTCTGGGGAGCTATCAGAAATTAAAAGCGCCCGCGAATTTCGAGAAAATATCACGAAACCGATTGGTCCTGCCACGGAGGGAGCGGGCGCATCAGGCAACTCCGAGGCACCCAATGATTCTGTAGAGGTCAATCAAGACTACGCCCGCACTAGAATCAAACAGGCTGTCCATCCTCCCCAATAACCCCGCCGCCAGCCCACACCTGACCATCAATCGCTAATTGCTTGATTTCAATCACCAGAAATTTGGCGTCTAGATCTAGAATGGGTGAGAAATCGATCGCCCTATAAGAATTTAGTCCTATGAGCCGTCGCCGTCAGACTCCTTGGCTACATCGCTGGTCTCGTCCGTTGATCGCCTCGATCGCCGTTTTGGGTGCTCTCAACACGGGCTACCTCACTGCCACCAAACTCTTTGGCGGAGAAGCGGCTTGTCCAACTAGCGGTTGCGAACAAGTTCTTGCTAGCCCCTACGCCACAATTTTTGGATTACCGCTAGCGCTGTTTGGCTTGTTGGCATACATCGGCATGGCTGTGTTTGCGCTGGCTCCCTTCGCTGTCAAGCCAGAGCGCGACAAACAGCTCCGCGCCAATTTGGAGAACTGGACGTGGTTGCTGTTATTTGCAGGTGCCACCGCCATGATGGTGTTTAGTGGCTATTTGATGTATATCATGGCGACGGAGTTTGTCATTCCCAATGGCATCCAAAGCCTCTGCTACTACTGTGTGATTTCCGCCATCTTTGCCACTGCCCTGTTTGTGCTTACCCTATTGGGGCGCACTTGGGACGACATTGGGCAGTTATTTTTACAGGGGTGATTGTGGGCATGGTGGTGCTGGTGGGTTCTCTGGGTGTCTATGCCAATGTCAATAACCCCGCCATTGCCGATGGCGGTGCAACCCCAGAAATTCCTGTCACCAATACCTCTGGTCCCGCAGAAATTGAACTGGCACGTCACCTCAAGAGTTCGGGTGCAGTGATGTATGGTGCCTACTGGTGTTCCCACTGCTACGACCAAAAGATGATGTTTGGCAAAGAAGCGGCAAAGCAGTTTACCTACGTCGAGTGTTCGCCTGAGGGACCGGGCACTGCTCAAGTTAGTACCTGTCAAGCCAAGGGGATTCAGGGCTATCCCACCTGGGAAATCAACGGGGAAATGGTCTCAGGAGCCTTGCCACTAAATGAACTAGCCGATCGCACGGGCTACACGGGTTCACGCGAGTTTAAGAACTAACTGATGCCCACTCCCTGGCGATCGCCCCTCGCCCGTGCCCTCCATCTCAACCGCTCCCTGGTCTATGCTCGCTACCTGCAACTGGCAACGGTGCAAGCCAACGGGCATCCCAGTAATCGCACCGTCGTGTTTCGGGGATTTCTAGATGCCACCGATCAGTTGAAATTTGTGGTGGATACCCGCAGCGAAAAAGTTGCCGATATTCACCACTGCGATTGGGGGGCAGTGTGCTGGTACTTCCCCAAGAGTCGTGAACAGTTTCGGCTAGCGGGCAGGTTGAGCTTGATCGATGCCAACTACGCTGATGCTGCGTTGCAACATGCTCGGTTGCGACAATGGCAGGAGCTTTCTGAGAGTGGGCGGCTTCAGTTTGCCTGGGCACATCCGGGCAAACCGAGGGCGGCTCAAGCAACGTTTTCACCCCCTCCCC
>JAAUSV010000315.1 GCA_012032525.1 Leptolyngbyaceae cyanobacterium SL_7_1 | reverse complement strand
ATCTTGCCCGCCTAGTCTGATTGGGCGGGCAAGATGCCCACCCCACAAGAACAATCCAATAGCCACTCGTTTTATACTAAATTCTCTCCCCTCACCCCCTCTACCCATGAGCTACTTCCGCCCCACGATCGACACCATGACTGGCTACATCCCCGGTGAACAACCCAAACCGGGAACCAACATTCTTAAGCTGAATACGAATGAAAATCCCTATCCCCCCTCACCCCAGGCAATGGCGGTATTGCGGGATTTGGATAGCGAGTGGTTGCGCCGTTACCCCGACCCATTTGCGCGAGAGTTTTGTCATGCCGTCAGCGCAGCCCTCGATGTTCCTGCCGACTGGGTGATCGTGGGCAACGGCAGCGACGATGTGCTGAATATCCTGATTCGTGCCTGTGCGGAGGGGGCAGAACGCCCGATCGCCTACCCCACTCCCACCTACGTGCTCTACCAGACGCTGGCAACCATGCAACCCGCCACCGTGGTAGAAGTGCCCTACGGAGAGAATTTTCAACTGCCGATCGAGGCGCTAGTGGCTGCCCACGCTGCTGTCACCTTCATTGCCCGTCCCAACAGTCCCTCTGGGCATGTCGTGCCGCTAGACGAGTTGCGGGAGTTGGCACAACGGGTATCAGGCGTGTTGGCGATCGACGAGGCATACGTAGACTTTGCCGACGGCTCTGCTTTACCACTGGTACGGGAGTTTGAGAACGTGATTCTGCTGCGAACCCTCTCCAAAGGCTATTCCCTCGCCGGGTTGCGCATGGGGTTTGGCATTGCCCATCCCGCTCTGTTGGCGGGCTTGTTTAAGGTCAAAGATAGCTACAACATTGATGCGATCGCCACTCTAGTGGGCACTGCCGCCATGCGCGACCAAGCCTACAAAACCGCTTGTGCTGAGAAAGTAAAAGCCTCCCGCGCCCAACTCACCGTAGACCTGAAACATTTGGGTTTCACGGTGCTAGAATCCCACGGCAATTTTGTCCTGGCAAGCCCGATCGACCACAGCGCTGAACGAATCTATCTGCGGCTAAAGGAACGGGGCATCTTGGTGCGCTACTTCAACCAACCCGGTTTAGATGACAAACTCCGGATCACCGTTGGCACAGATGCTCAGAATCAAAGCCTGATTGAAGCGTTAGCCTCGATCATGGCTTGAATATTACAAAACATTAAGGAAACCTCAATCTTTTCATCCTCCCTCCTATGACCTCCCATTTGTCTCGCGAAGAATCCGCTGGCTACGATCGCCGCATCCTCGACTACATCCAAAACGCCGCTGCCCACGGGCTATACGAAATCCGGGGGCTGGGAGCCAAGCGACAGTTACCCCATTTCGACGATCTGGTGTTTTTGGGAGCCTCCCTCACCCGCTATCCTCTGGAGGGCTACCGAGAAAAGTGCGTCACCCAAACCAAGTTGGGCACTCGCTACGCCAGCCGCCCGATCGAGCTAGAGATTCCGATTACGATCGCGGGCATGAGCTTTGGCTCCCTCTCCGCCAACGTCAAAGAGGCACTGGGACGCGCCGCCACCGCCGTGGGAACCTCCACCACCACAGGCGATGGCGGCATGACCTCCGAGGAACGGCTTTCCTCCAAAACCCTGGTGTATCAATGCTTGCCCTCCCGCTATGGCTTCAACCCCGATGATGTGCGGTGTGCCGATGCGATCGAAATCGTCATTGGTCAGGGAGCCAAACCGGGCGGCGGTGGCATGTTGCTGGGGCAAAAGATCAACCCCCGTGTGGCGCAGATGCGGACACTACCAGAAGGAGTGGATCAGCGATCGGCATGTCGCCACCCCGACTGGACCGGACCCGACGACCTCACCATCAAAATCCAGGAACTGCGCGAACTCACCGACTGGGAAAACCAATCTACGTCAAAGTTGGAGCCTCCCGCACCTTCAACGATGTCAAACTCGCAGTTCATGCCGGAGCCGATGTGGTGGTTGTAGACGGAATGCAGGGCGGAACCGCCGCCACCCAGTCTGTCTTCATTGAACACGTCGGCATTCCCACCCTCGCCGCCGTGCGTCAAGCCGTCGATGCCCTGGAAGACATGAACATGAAAGACACCGTGCAACTGATCGTCTCCGGCGGCGTCCGCACCGGAGCCGATGTTGCCAAAGCCCTAGCGATGGGAGCCGATGCCGTCTCGATCGGGCAGGGCATCTTAATGGCACTGGGCTGCAACAGCAACACCTATGTGCAGGACGATGTTCACTATTCTGCGATCGAGGACTATCACCGCCTGGGCACGGCTCCGGGCTACTGCCACCACTGCCACACGGGCAAATGCCCCGTCGGCGTCACCACTCAGGATGCTGAATTAGAACAACGCCTGCAACCCAACGTAGGCGCACGCCGAGTGCAAAACTATCTACAAACCCTGACGATGGAACTAACCACGATCGCCCGCGCCTGCGGCAAACAAAACGTCCACCACCTCGAACGCGAAGACCTGGTGGCTCTGACGATCGAAGCCGCCGCAATGGCACGACTTCCCTTGGCAGGAACCGATTGGATACCGGGGGAAAAGTTGCAAGGATGAAGGGGTGACAGAGCCATTTAGAATGATGGAAAGGAGGACATCATGAATATCCCCGATCGCGCCCACTGGCTCAAACACCAAACCCCCCTCGCCCCCCTCTCCGACCCCACCCTTCAAGCGATCGCACCACCCTGCACATCGAAACCATCCCAGAAAACCGCCGTCTCGTCCTGGAAGACACCCTACCCCCCGCCCTCTACATCCTCAAAGCAGGACGACTCGAAAGCTACCGCACCAGCCCCAATAGCCTTGCCCTTGCCGCCACCTTGCTACCGGGTTCAGTAATCCACCTAAAGGAATTGCTGCTCGATCGCCCCGCCCCCCAAACCATCATCACCCTGAGTGAGTGCGAACTCTGGACAATTACGCCAGCGAACTTCGCCATCCTCGTCGAGCAACACCCGGAGATCAACCGCATCTTCTCCCAACAACTGGCAGCAGAACTCGAACAAGTCAGTTCCCAACTGGTATTTGAGCAGGAACGACAAACCGCCCTGCGTCCCTACCTGGTTCCCAAAGTGCGACAGGGGATTGTTGGCTCCAGTCGCTATGCCACCCGCCTGCGCAACGACATCAAAAAATCCACCCACGATCGCCAACCCGTGCTGATTTTTGGTGAACCCGGATTGGGCAAAGATAATATCGCCGCTTTGATTCACTTTGGGTCGGGCGATCGCAAGCAACCCTTGATCAAGGTCAACTGCGACACCCTCCAAGCCAATGGCGCAGAACTATTTGGACGGGTAGGTGGCAAACCGGGACTATTGGAATGGCTAGGGCAAGGAACGTTGATGCTGAACAACGTTCAAGATTTGCCCAAGACTTTGGAACCCAAATTATTGCACTTGCTAGAAACTGGAGACTACACCCCCATCAGCCGCGAGGGGGAATCTGAACCTGCTGTTCGCCACAGTGATGCCCGGATTATTCTCACCTCTGAACGGGCTTTACCAGAAATCGATCGCCCTAATCGAATTGGGCACCCGATTAAAGTTCCCCCCGTGCGGGTCGCCAAAGCCGACATTGCCGCCCAAGTTACCTACTACATCAGCTTGTACTGTCGATCGCGTGGCATTCCCCAACCCAAAGTCGCCCCGGAAGCGATTCGTCGGTTACAAGGCTACGACTTTCCGGGGAATTTGGGGGAATTGGAGAGTTTGGTGAAACGGGCGATCGACCAATCCAATGGGGCAGAGGTGCTGACTGAGGAAGTATTTTGGGCGGCGGGTTCCAAAGCTCGTCGCTTTCGGGTGAACCTGCTGAATGTCTATCCCCAGTTGCGGCAATTTTTGCGCAGTCCCTGGTGGGTCGATCGGATCAACTACGGTTTTACCCTGGGCTTCTTTGCCCTTGTTGTGGCGGTGCTGATTTTTGGTCCGCAAACCCGTGACGCCAACGTTGCCCTAAACTTCTTCTGGGCGTGGTGGTGGATGCTGATATTGGTCGCTTTTCCCTTTGTCGGGCGGGTGTGGTGTGCGGTCTGCCCGTTTATGATCTACGGCGAACTGATGCAAACAATTTCGCTGAAACTATTTCCCCGCAAGCTGTTGCCGTGGAATCGTCAAGTTGCCGATCGCGTCGGTGGTTGGTTCCTCTTCGGACTCTTTGCCCTGATTCTCCTTTGGGAGGAGTTGTGGAATCTGGAGAACACCGCCTATCTTTCCGCTTGTCTATTGCTGTTGATCACCGCTGGGGCAATTATTTTCTCAGTGCTGTTTGAACGGCGATTTTGGTGTCGCTATCTCTGCCCGATCGGTGGTATGAACGGCATGTTTGCCAAACTTGCCATGATCGAACTCCGCGCCCAGCAAGGCATTTGCTCTGCCACCTGCACCACCTACCAGTGCTACAAAGGCGGACCGCAAAAAGGCGAAGGCATGGAAACGGGCGGCTGTCCCGTCTACTCCCACCCCGCCCAACTGGAGGACAACCGCGATTGCGTCCTCTGCATGACCTGCCTGAAAGCTTGTCCCCATCGATCGGTGGAACTCAACCTCCGTCCCCCCGGCATCGAACTCTGGACAACCCACACCGCCACCTACGCCGAGGTCTGCCTGATGTTCCTGCTCTTGGGAGCTGCCTTCCTGCACCGATTGCCTGAAGCGCTGACAATGCTCAACCAAAACTTGGAACAGTTCCTGCAACCCGTCGCCACCCATGCGGCATTGTCGGTATTGGCATTGGCGCTGCCGGGAGCGATCGCCCTCCTGGGACATCGCCTCACCCGCTGGTTCAATCCCAACATCAAAGCCTGTGACTTCAAACAACTGGCGTATGGTTATCTTCCTTTAGTTCTGGGAGCGAACTTGGCGCACTATCTGCGCTGGGACTCACCGAAGCTGGGCAAATTATTCCCGTCACCGTGGCAACGTTTGGGTATAGCTCAGTGGGATTGCCGATCGCCATCGCCCATCCCGCCGTGATCGCCTTCCTGCAAGCCGTCACCTTGATTCTCACCTTCTGGCTCAGCGTCATCCTCACTCAAAAGATCGCTCGTCAGCCCCTATTAAAACTATTGCCGCAGCACCTGACAATGGCGGCGATCGGCGGTGCGCTCTGGCAAGTGATTGTGGGATGGTGAGCAGGGAGTTTAGTTTGGCTATATAAAATCAGTCAATACTTGCTTAACTGTGCGTTGGGCAAGGGTGACAAACTCTGGGTTTGTTTCAGGATAATAGGGGATGATCAGGAGTGCTTGGTGCAACGCATAACCACGCGCTCGACTCCAAATATCGTCATCAACATCCAATGCTTGTCGGAATGTTTCTCGCCCGACCTGATTGAAGACGCTCCATGCGGCTATCACATCGGCAGCCAAAATGAAATTTGCGAGATCACGAGCAGCCTGGCGTTCATTGCTGATCAGATCATCTCGATAGGGAGACCCTGCAATCCAACGATGGATTGTCCAAGGACAGGGATACCAACTTGTGGGCTTACCCTGCGCTAGGGGCTGGGGAATAGTAAGCGAAATCTGTGGAGCAAGCTTTGGCAACCAAGTCCACTCTCTGTTGATGCCCTCCGCTGATGCCTCTACTCGCGGCAATCGCACGTAGAGATCACGGCCGAGACGATAGATTGCGTTTACAGTACCTGGCGAGCGAACCACAGTAATCGATCGCTCGGCAAGGTGCGGAAACTGCTCAGCCAGCAATCGCTTGACAATTGTAGTGTCTATATCGATTTCACCCTTATGCATCTTGATTTGGGCGCCGTGGTCGGAAATTTGCTTTTGATGGCTCTCTATTTCTTGCAAATTTGCTCCTATTTGATTACAAATATAGCCATTCTCAATTGCGTGAACTACAGCTTATTTTGTGAGAGCCGCGCTGAGCGCGGCTCTCACAAAATAAGCGTGATTTATTCAAGCGCGAAGCGCTATAGATGTTCTATGAACATCATCAATACGATCGGGGAAATC
>JAAUSV010000314.1 GCA_012032525.1 Leptolyngbyaceae cyanobacterium SL_7_1 | reverse complement strand
TGCCCGCCCAATCCTGGCTTGGCGGGCAAGATGCCCACCCCACAAGAGGATTGGGAATTAAAGAGTTGCCTCTTTCACATCGATCGATTTGGGAATCAATTGCAACTTGGTGAAGGTGTCAGCAATCTTTTGTTGATCAGCTAGAACAGCATCGCTAATCGGTTCCACCCCATAATCACGGCGTTGCACAACGGTTTTTAGCGTGGGAACATCAATGTTGAGTTGGGGCGAGAGAATCTCAGCCACTTTGTCAGGATTGGCTTCTGCCCAATCATCCACGGCGGCAATTTCCGCTAACACTTCCTCGATAATTTTAGGATTGGCGGCGGCAAAGGCGCGGGAACCGAGGTAAAACTCCCGGTTGGCGACTAAGCCCTGTCCGTCTCGGAGAACTTTTGCGCCGATCTGCTGTTCGGCGGCAGCAAAGAACGGATCCCAAATCACCCAGGCGTCAGCGGCTCCTTGCTCAAAGGCGACTCTGGCATCCGCTGGTGGGAGGAAGATGGATTCAACATCGCTCAGTTGCAATCCTGCATCCTCGATCGCCCTTACTAACAAGTAATGCACGTTAGAACCCTTGTTCAACACCACTTTTTTGCCCTTGAGATCAGCAACGGCTTTGATCGGGGAATTTGCAGGCACCAGAATCGCTTCACTCGCAGGACTGGCAGGTTCATTGCCCACGTAGACCAGAGGTGTTCCAGCGGCTTGGGCAAAAATCGGTGGGGCTTCTCCCGTGTGACCCAGATCGATGCTCTCCACATTCAAGCCTTCTAGCAACTGCGGACCAGCGGGAAACAAGCTCCATTCCACCGTCACCCCCAACGGTTGCAATCGCTTCTCCAATCCGCCCCTGGCTTTGACGATATTTAGCGTGCCAAATTTTTGATACCCAATTCGCACCACCTGCGCTTGAGTAGCAGGGGTTGCCGATGGACTGGCGGCTGGGGTTGGAGCCGTTTCCGTACTACACGCCCCGATCGCCAAACTCACACTCAACCCCACCGCCAACAGGGCAGAAAATCGATGCGATCGCTGTCGCAACCAATGCCCTAGCTGATGCATGAGATGGGCGATCGCCCCTGACCACAAACCATTCCACTCCATCGGTAACTCCTGTTTAACTTCTAATCTCTGCTGGATGTAGGTTGGGTTGAGCAGAGCGAAACCCAACGCTTGTGGACTGGTTGGGTTTCGTTGGCACTCAACCCAACCTACAAAGCTACGAAGCTTGCCAAACGGCGTCTGATACCTTGATCGCCTTGGGAATCAAGCCCAACTCTAGAAACGTGTTTGCGATCGCTGTTGCTCCGTCACCATTTGCTCAGAGATGGGTTCAAAGCCGTAGTTGAATAGAAATGCCCCAGTCGGCTGGCGACGCCACTGGAGCCTTTGCCAGAGGAATGGCGGACTGGCAAACCTGGATAGAAACAACGTTAGATGACTGAACATGAAAGTAACCCCAGTCAGGTAGTGGACAGCGGAGACAAGCAAAAATTCTAAATCTACGGTAATTAGATCAAGTTACCGTATTTATCCTGATAAGCAGAGATATTGGCATAGGCTGAGGAATAAATCAAGTCGTGAGCAATAATTTGGATCTGAAAATTGTTGGTTTTACAGCTTAAAACCTTGATCCAGCCAGTGGTTTAGAAATCTTATGAAAAATACTTATTTCCGATAGAGTTATCGGTGTTACTCTACAGACAGATTGATTTGAGAATTTGCGGTTATGTCATCTACGGTTGAACCCACCCATGCCTGCTGCGGTCCCGGTTACGCGTCTCCTGAAGCGGCGATGCGGGCAGAACGAGAAAAGCTGTTGTATGCGATCGCCCTCTACACAGGTTCCGGCATCGAAGCGCCCGATTACCTCGCCACGATCGACGTTGATCCCACCTCTGCCACCTATTCCCAGGTGATTCATCGCTTGCCCATGCCCTACATTGGCGATGAGTTGCACCATTTTGGCTGGAATGCTTGTAGCTCCTGTCACAACAACACAGAGAAATCCCGGCGGTTTCTAGTGATTCCTGGCATTCGCTCTAGTCGGATTTACATCGTCGATACGGTCGAGCCAACCGCCCCAAAAATTCACAAGATTCTTGAACCCGACGCCATCAGAGCCGCAACGAATCTGACCGCTCCCCACACGGTTCACTGTTTGGCAAACGGGCAGGTGATGGTGTCGATGTTGGGCGATGGCGATGGCAATGCGCCCGGTGGGTTTCTATTGCTAGATGAGACTTTTGAGATTCTAGGACGCTGAGAACAGGACGCCAGCGCCATGCAATTTAACTACGACTTCTGGTATCAGCCCCGCCACAATGTCATGGTCAGCAGCGAGTGGGGTGCGCCCAAAACCTTCTATCCTGGCTTCGATTTGAACGATGTCAGCGCGGGCAACTATGGGCGTCATCTGCATTTTTGGGATTGGGAAACGCGATCGATCACCCAAAGCGTCGATTTGGGCGATCAGGGTTTGATTCCCCTAGAAGTCCGCTTCCACCACGATCCCGATAGCACTCACGGTTATGTTGGCGCAGCCCTGAGCAGCAACATCTGGCACTGGTCAAAACCCAACGGTCACTGGCAGGTGGATAAGGTAGTGGATGTGCCCTCGGTGGATCTAGAGGGATTTCCCATTCCTGTGCCCTCGCTAATTACGGATTTATTAGTTTCTTTAGACGATCGCTACCTCTATTTCTCCAACTGGTTGCACGGCGACCTGCGCCAATACGACATCAGCGATCCCAGCCATCCCAAACTGGTTGGACAGGTTTACGTTGGTGGTTTACTGGGCAAATCCAACCCGTTGCATGGACGTACTCTGCACGGCGGACCCCAAATGCTGCAACTCAGCCTAGACGGCAAACGCCTCTACGTCACCAACTCCCTGTTTAGCACCTGGGACAACCAGTTCTACCCCGACCTCGCCAAAACGGGTTCCTACCTGCTCCAGATCGACTGCAACACTGACACAGGCGGCTTAAGCATCAACGAAACCTTCTACGTTGACTTCGGTGCAGAACCTGATGGACCTGCCCGCGCCCACGAAATGCGCTACCCCGGTGGCGACTGCACCTCCGACATTTGGGTTTAACCTCATGGACATTAAAAAATCAGCGACGACTTTAGCGCTATCGGACAAGTCGATGACCAAACCCTTCAACAAGCTGCCCAAGCAGGGTTTCAATCTGTCCTCAACCTGCGATCGCCCAACGAAAACGGCACTCTAGACGACGAAAAAACCACTGCCGAGGCGGCTGGGCTTCACTACGCCAACGTTCCCCTCAGCAACACCACTCCCGATCTAGACCAAGTGCATCAAGCGCTAGCCGCGATCGAACATCTCCCCAAACCCGTCCTGATCCACTGTGGAGCCGGGTTGCGGGCATCAGCGATCGCCCTACTTGCCGACGCTAACCAAGCCAACCTATCCACAGAGGAACTCACCACTAAAGCTGAAGAACTAGAAATTCCCCTCGACCAACCCCACCTCAACCAATTTATCCAAGCCACTGATGATGAAAATCCATCGAGTTGAGTTGATTAATCGCGATCGCTTCTCCCTCGATATTCCCGAAGATCAGCCAATTTTGGCAGCGATCGAAGCGGCTGGATTGCGCCTGCCTGTGGGTTGTCGTTATGGCGTGTGCATTACTTGTGCTGCCCGGTTGATCAGCGGTGAGATAGACCAGTCACGGGCGATCGCCTCAAACCAGAACAGGCGGCGATGGGCTATGTGTTACTCTGCATTGCCTACCCTCGCAGTGATTGTCAGTTTGAGGTGGGGATTGAGAGTCAGTGGGCACTGTACCCCAATCCCTTCAAACTAAAACCCGCATAATGACTTACTCACCCAACTGTGTGAGTCCTTTAAATCTCGTAGTGCCACAACTCAGTTTCCTGTAGCAGAATCCGTTGCAGCGTTAGGCGTTGAATGAGTCCTTGTTGTTCTAATTGACTGAGCACTCGTGTAACAGTGACACGAGTTGTTCCTAATAATTCTGACAAATCTTGGTGTGTTAGTCGCAAATCAATTAGACATCCTTTTTGAGTGGTTTGACCAAAGCGATGAGCAAGCCAATTCAATAACTTCAACAACATGATGTCGATGCGTTTGTAGCTGCGAATAATCATTAATTCTTCAGAACGTCGCAGATGCGTAAGCAAAAGTTCCGTGGATTTCTCGTGGAGAGTCGCTGCCTCAGAGGATGCTTCTACTGATGTCAACGATTCAATGTGGTATGGACGAATGGCAGATAATGATTGACCAACCACATCCCCTGCACCCCATATTCCTAGAACGATCGCTGTTCCATCTTCTAAGTAACTAACTGTTTTGACAAATCCATGATGGATCTTCCAAACTGAACCCGATCGACAGGGCAGTGTTGTATGAGAAGAAAATTTCTGGATAGTGGGAGCAATACTGAGTTGGGGCAGAGCGGCTTTAGTAATCAACATGTTGCAATTTCACCTTTGGCAACGATTTTGGGTGAGTCGAAAAACGCTTGATTGAGCGAGCAAGAGCCAAAAATATTAGACTACCTAAAAGTAGAAACGCAGTTTGTCCAATAATCCAATAAGGTTGCCCCTTGTTCCACAAGCCACTAATAGCTAGACGCATGGAATCTTCACCTGCCTATAAATTAAATACGATAAGTTTATCGGATTATCGTATTTTTAGAGTATAAGAATAGTAGCATGAATTTTTGCTAGATAGTTCAATTAATTCTGAACAACCTTCAGATTGAAAAACCCTCGCTTAAATCCACTTTAGAATTTAATTTGCCCAAGTAGAGCATAATCGAGTTGCGCTAGTTCTCGTAGTGGGTTGAATGCCAGAGGCAAAGGAAAAGCATCTAAGAAAGCTTCTGGAGACCACTCGATTGGTTGCCAGTGTTGATCGATCGCGTGAATTACAGCATTCCAATCTGTAAAGTGTTTGCGGGGTTGTCTGTAGATCAGCAGTTGAGATAATCCAAGACCACTATAAAAATCTCGAATTCTAAAATCAAGCTTTTCACTATCATCGTCTAGCTGGGATAGGAACACTCCCCGACCTCTAGTTCTGAAATAGAGACAAGGAATCCTATAGGTTTCTGCGATCACAAGACCGTGTAGGCTAGTACTGACGATTCGCTTGCAAGCAGTAATTGCTTTAACCTTGCTCTCAATCTGGTCGAATGTTGGTTTAACCAGTGTTGTAATAATTTTAATATCTCCCTTTAACTCCTCAGGGATTTGATATCTTAAGAATGCATCTTTAGCCCCTGAGTTATCTGTCCGCTCTGCTAATTCTGATATATGCACAATTACACCAAGTTCATATTTTTTCTCATGGGCGGGAGGAATGATTGATGGTAACAACCATACAGGATCACCGTAGACCGCTGGTACAGTAATCCCCTGCTTTCTGAGTATTTCTGCACCTAAAGGACCACGCAACGCATGGACATAGAATTGTGTGTCGGGTCGTCGTCCATACTCTCTTTGAAGTTGACCGCTAAACCCTTTTGCATTGCTCACTCCAGTACCCCAAAGATGCACTGTTCCATACTTTAGGTGATGGGCGATCGTTCCCACCCCCGCCAATCTTGTTGTTCGGGAATGAAAGTTTTGATGGATGCTGGGAAGATCTGACAAAGTGCTAATAATGATCGGGCTAAGAGCGTCTCCCAAATTAGCAAAAGCACATTGAGAATCAATGGCAGCCCAGCATAATGGAATGTGCCACTGGGTGTAGTTAGTGGGATGCAATAAACTTCCCATTCGTTTTGGTTTGAACTGAGGAGTGTTAGGTGTAGTTAACCCGATCGTTTGGTAAATAGTTGGAGCAACCAGGGATAGATTTACACCTGAACTGGCTAGAAGTGAGTGAGTCAAGAAGCTCTTAGTTCGACTCAAATTTATAGTTGAGAGTAAAGTTGTGACGCTGAGGATATTGCGAATGAGATGTTTGGTAGAAATCAATCAATAAATATAAG
>JAAUSV010000313.1 GCA_012032525.1 Leptolyngbyaceae cyanobacterium SL_7_1 | reverse complement strand
AAGATTCCCGGCTTCATCCAAGAAGCCGGGAATCCTGAGCAGAGTGGTTTACGATTCAAACCTGATAGAGCTTTTTCGTAGAATGGGCTTTAAAAGTCAGCTCGACGAATCGGGCAGACTTGGTAGAGGTTATACCGACATTTGCTGCCGTTGATACAGCGACCAATACAAGCCTTTGTCCTTCAGCAATCCATCGTGTGTTCCCCGTTCCACAATCACGCCTTTTTCCATCACCAAGATGGCGTCTGCCCGTTTTAACGGAGAAAAGCGGTGAGCGATCAAAAACACCGTGCGATTTTGTGAAACTCGTCTGAGGTTTTCCAGGACTTGTTGCTCCGTTTCTGCATCCAAGTGGCTGGTGGCCTCATCCAAGATCAAAATTGGGGCATCGGAGAGAAACATGCGGGCAAGGGTAATCCGTTGGCGTTGTCCGCCGGAGAGAGCGGTGCCCCGTTCGCCCACATTGGTTTCATAACCGTGGGGGAGATCGCAGATAAAATCGTGGGCAACGGCATTGCGCGACGCTTCCAGGACTTCTTCAGCCGTGACCTCCAAATTCCCCAGCGTAATATTTTCTAGAATAGAACCATTGAAGAGGAAATCTTCCTGCAACACCACGGCAATCTGGGGACGCAGCGAGGCGAGATCGGCACTCTTGATGTCAAAGCCATCGATCGAAATGCGCCCCGACTCCGCCGGATACAACCGTTGAATCAGCTTGGATAAGGTACTCTTACCAGAGCCACTGCGACCGACAATCCCCACAAACATTCCTGGTTGTATATCAAAGGAAACCCCCCGCAAAATCGGCTCCTGCTCCGACTGATAGCGGAAGAACACCTGATCAAACGAAACCTGTCCCTGTAAGGGGGGAAGCACCAACCCTGTGCCCGGTTCTGCTTCAGGAGCGACGTTGAGGATATCGCCGATGCGATCGACCGCCAACAACACCTCCTGAAGGTTTTGCCAGAGCTGCACCAAGCGCAGCAAGGGTCCCGTCATCCGTCCCGATAGCATCTGGAACGCTACCAACTGACCAATGGTAAACTCTCGCTCAATCACCAACCGTGCCCCAAACCACAGGATGAGCAGTGAGGAAATGCTAGTGAGAAAATCGCCGATGTGGTTGCTGATATTCGCCGTGGTGGTGGCTTTGAACCCAGTGCGAATGAACCGGGCGTAGAGTCCTTCCCAGCGATCGCGCGAGGTCTTTTCCGCTGCGTGTGCCTTGATCGAATGAATCCCCGTCACCGTCTCCACCAAAACGATTGGCTATCTGCACTGCGGTTAAATGTTTCATTTAGCCAGTTCCGCAAAATTGGTGTGGATACCAAGGTCAGCACCGCAAACAGGGGAATCACCGACAATGCCACCCCCGTCAGAGGAATGCTGTAGTAGAGCATCACTACCAGATAGACGACAGCGAAAATGCTATCGAGAATTACCGTTAGAGCAGTGCTGGTGAGAAACTGGCGGATTTCCTCCAACTCCTGCACCCGCGCCACCGTATCCCCCACCCGTCGTGCTTCAAAGTAGGACAGGGGCAAGCGCAATAAGTGCCGAAACACCTGTGCTGACAGCGCTAGATCCAATCGATTTGTTGTGTGGGTGAAAATAAACATCCGCAACGTCCCCAGCACCGCCTCAAAAATAGCAACGCCGAGGATAGCCATCCCCATGACATCCAGGGTAGAAATACTCTCCTGCACCATCACCTTGTCGATGATCACCTGGGTAAAAATTGGGGTGGCAAGTCCCAACAATTGCAGGGTGAACGAGGCAACCAAAACTTCAAATAGCAGGCGACGGTAACGCCACACCGCAGGGAGAAACCACTTGAGGTTAAACTGATCCTGCTTTTGCACCAGTTCTGCTAGCCACAATTGCCCATCCCAGACCTGCGTGACAACGCGGCGGGGCACGGTCTCGCAGGTGGGGCGGTGGTTGAGCGGGTCGCCGATGATCAGGCGATCGCCCCGTGTGCCGTAGACTACGACCCACTCGTTTTCCCGCAACATCATTAGGGCGGGATAGTTGAGTTGGCGCAGATCGTTCCACTCCGTCACCACCAATCGTCGCAGGTGGATACCCATTTTCTCCCCGGTATCTACCAAATCTCTGGGGCGCTGTCCCCGCAGTTGTCGCTGCACCCACTCCAATTGGGCAGGGGCTTCCAGGTATTGCCCCAGCATAGCAAGACAGGCGGCGGCAGTATTTGACGTGCCACTCATCCAGGGATAGCCAGAGACCGCTTTGGGAGGATTCGGAGAAGTTGGGCTGATAGCGCGATCGCAAGGTCAACCAAAATTGATTCACCTCAGCGGAATTGACCGATCGCCACATCGCTGAATTCCATTCCAACACCATCAGTTCTTTGCTGGCTGCCCGTGCCTTCCACTCATCGGTCAGCTCTGGCAAATCGCCAAACCAGTCACCGGGCTTGAGCATGATGGTTTTGCCTTCCGCCGGAACCAAGCGCACCTGACCCGACACTACTAAAAATTCGCAGTCAGCCGCTTCGGTAGACCACACTACTTCGCCCAGGGTAAACCTACGGGGTCTTGCCTGGTCTCTGACCTGCCGTTGTTGCTCAGGGGTAAGCCAGCACAGCGGGGGGGCGTTCCAGGCAATGCTGTCAAGGATATCGGTAGTGATCATTCTCCAATCTGTAAGCGAATAGGTAATTTTTGGATGCGTTCGGCGAGCCATTGCTCGTACAGTTCATCCTGCAAGGTCTGTTGAATCTGCGGATCGTCGAGGGTAGCCGGAAGAAATCCTTCCACTCGAAACAACCCCCAGCGATCGTCTAACCCCAACGGACCTACGACCTCTCCGGGCTGAGCCAGATCGATCGCCGATCGCAACATATCAGGCATTGTGCCCCGGCTCACCGGACCCACCATGCCGTTCATCATCCGATCGTCGGTCAAGGAGTATTCCCGCGCTAACTGTTCAAAGCTTGTGCCTTCTTGAATCTGACTATGGAGTTCATCCGCCAGTTCCTTGTCTGTCACAATGATGCGCGACAGCACCACCCGATCGAGAAATACCTTACGATCAATAAAATATTCCTGCAATTTTTGAGCGGTAATGTCTTCCTTCAACTTCCTCAGCCGAAAGCCCTGGGCAACCTGACTGTGAAACAAATCGTAACTTAAGCCATTTGCCGACAACCACTCCTGAAACTGCTTCGGATCGGTTAAGTTTTGTTGGAGGCGAAAGTCAATAATTGCCTGCTCGATCGCCCCCGCAGGTGTTTTCAGGTCTTCCCCACGGGCTTGCAATTCCTGGTCGATCACAAATTGCCGGACGATTTCCCCAATAAACCCATCCAGCTTACGATTGGCTTGCAAATAGCGAAAGACTTGTTGAATGGTAATCGGCTGGTCATCAATTGTCAGAAAAGAGTCAGTCATGGTCATCTGGTAAATTTGCGCTAATTAATTATCCCTAAACTCTTCAGGAGTTCCGCGAAATTTAGCAGTTGTTTGTAGATTAGCGGCTAGCTTTATCCTTCATCTAACAATACCCGTACCCAGTGAGGGGGTTCTGGAATTGGATTGCCCACCCGATCGAGCAACAACCATCCCGCCAGATGCACGGTGAACAGGTAGACCACATCGCTAAGGACAATTACCCCGATCGCCACCAACTGCACCGCCGTCAGGTTGACCGAACCCAAGACGCCGACGCCGACGATGCCCCAATTCACCAGCAAGCCCAGGAACCACTGGACTAGATCGGTGATGCGGTTGGTGATGTAGACCCAGAGATCCTGATCCAAAAAGATCGAAAGCAACCAGATGCGAAAGAAGAATCCGAAGGTGGCAATGATTGTGCCCACTGCGATCGACGGCAACCACGTCGCCCCTCGCCGCCACATCCAACCAAGCTGCACCCCCAGCAAGCCGTAGGGAATGATGAACAAAATACTGAGATACGGTCCCATCAACACAGAGAGTAATAGCCCGGTGACGATCGTTGCCATCCACGCCGCCCGTCCGCGCCAGCGCAGATAGACCAGGGCGATCGGCAAGGGAAACAGAATCCGCATCCAGGGCACAAGGCTGAGGTAGTAGCTGGCAAGCCATAGCAGACTCGTAGTACTGGCGAGGAATGCGGTTTCGACCAGGGCGATCGGCGGAGCGGTGATGCTGACGTGGGGCACTTCGAGCACCAGGGAGGGTTTGTCTGGGAGATTGGGCTGAGGGTTTGGCTCTGAAACTGGGACGATCGCGTCCCGCTCCTCTCCGTCCTCCCCGACATCCACCCAGTTGCCATCCGAAACACTCATGGTAGCCAAGCCAATTTACCGCACATCCACTTTAGCGCTATGGCTGTGGTCACAGCATTTAGGACAGGATATTTTTGTGGGCGGGCGAAGCCCGCCCACAAAAATATCCTGGTGGTTCTGTCTACTGCTACATCAAGAATTGGCTCTCTTGCGTTCCTGCAATTTCAACAAAATTTCGGCATGCACCTCGCGGGTGATCGGGTAGAAATAGGCGAGGATCATGCCGATGAGTAAGCAAAGGGTGGGGAGGGGAGCGATCGCCCAACGAATCGCCATCAGCGCCGATTCTGGTTGCACCGGGGTGGGCTGACCCGCCATGCGTTCGATAAATCCGGCGCGTTCCAACCCCTGACCCAGCAGGAACAACCCCACCGCCAACCCCAATTTCTGCAACAGCACCATGTAGGCATAGAACACCCCTTCCCGCCGCTGCCCCGTCTGCAACTCATCCAGCTCAATCACATCGGGAACCATCGACCAGGGAATGAGATAGGCAGTAGAAACCCCAAACCCCGCCATGATTGCCAGCAGATACATCAACCCCACCTGCCCCGGTTGCAGAAAAAATAGTCCGGCTTGGGCGATCATCCACACCCCCATGCCCATAAAATACGCCCCTTTTTTGCCCACCCGCTGGCTGACCTTGTTCCAGACAAATAGCATCGCCAATGCGGTTGCCTGCACCGCCAGGGTGACTTGAATAAATTGCCCCTCCGACAATCCCATCCAATTAATCACGTAGTAGGGAATGATCGATGCCGTCACCTGCACCGCCAGCCAGGAACAGAAGTAAATCCCAATCACATAGAGAAAGGGGCGATTGGTAAAGGCAATCCGGATCTGTTCTAGAAACGGAATTGACTCAGTATTGATTTCTCGGCGTTGCTCGGCGATCGCCACCCGTCGCCGCGTTCCCCAGACCGAATAGTAGAGCGACCCAATCGAAATCAAAGCACAGACTGCACCGAAAATGGTGTATTGCGCCACGCTGGGATTATTGCCCTCTAGCCCATCATTGGCTTGGACGATCGCAAAATAATCCGCGCCAAGATTAGGGAAACAATACTGCCGCCGATCGAGAAAAAGAAGCGAAAACTATTCAAGCTCGTCCGTTCGTCATAATCCTGCGTCAACTCTGGGGTCAAGGCAGTATAGGGCAGGTTGACTGCGGTGTAAGCCGTGTTAAACAGCACGCTAATCAGCACGTAGTAGCCAAACAAACCCCACTGATTGCTTCCCGGTTCTCCCGCAAAACCGGGCACCAACCACTGCAAAAAATAAAAAATTCCAAAGGGAATTGCGCCCCAAATCATCCAGGAATGGCGGCGTCCCCAACGGCGATTTTCGGTGCGATCGCTCAACACCCCCACCAAGGGATCATTCACCGCATCCCAGACTTTGCCAATCAGCAAAATGCTCCCCGCCAATGCCGCATTCAACCCCGCCACATTGGTAAAGAAAACCAGCAAAAAGAACGATAAAACATTGGCGGTAATCGCTGGACCCAGATCGCCTGCTCCATACGCCAGCTTCGTTTGGAAGTCTAGTTTCTCGGAGGGAGGGGTTGGTTCTAAGGAAGGGGAGGCAGGGTAATTCATAGGTAGAAGAGTGGGATGGGTGGGCGATCGTTCCCAATCAACAGCATAAGTGATTGCAACCCCATGACAAAGCAGACCAATTTCTTGTGGGGTGGGCATCTTGCCCGCCCAATCCAACTTGGCGGGCAAGATGCC
>JAAUSV010000312.1 GCA_012032525.1 Leptolyngbyaceae cyanobacterium SL_7_1 | reverse complement strand
GTATTTTAGATCATGATGTTGTTCCAGATAATATGCTGATTGCGATCGCCCTTGAAGATGCATACTTTCTTGGTGTCCTCTCCAGCAAAGTTCATGTCACCTGGGCACTTACAGCAGGCGGAAGATTAGGAGTTGGCAATGATCCGCGCTACAACAAAACCCGCTGCTTCGATCCCTTCCCCTTCCCCGTTCCCACACCCGATCGCCAACAAAAAATCCGTGACCTTGGAGAACGCCTCGACTCTCACCGCAAGCGCATTCAAGCCCAACATCCCGATGTCACCATCACCGCCATGTATAACCTGCTCGAAAAGATTCGTGCAGGCGAACCACTCACCGACAAAGATCGAGAATTTAACAACAAAGC
This sequence comes from Leptolyngbyaceae cyanobacterium SL_7_1, assembly GCA_012032525.1. GTDB lineage: Bacteria > Cyanobacteriota > Cyanobacteriia > Elainellales > Elainellaceae > JAAUSV01. Next base: position 5,668 of record JAAUSV010000312.1, on the reverse strand, counting down.
GCTGGTTTCTACACTCAAACAAATTCATGATGAACTAGATGCCGCTGTGTTTGAAGCATACGGGTGGGATGATCTGAAGGATGAAGGCGGAAAGGTAAAGGATGAAATGAATGAAATTATCCTGGAACGATTGGTCGCATTGAATGCAGAACGGGCAGAGGAAGAACGCAATGGCTTAGTTCGCTGGTTGCGCCCAGACTATCAACACCCGGTGAAACCCAACTCAGCAAATGATCGAAACTATTACTGAGGGTGCAATAGAAGCAGTAGTTGCCCTGTTGAACAACAAAAGTTTCCCAAAGCTTTCAAAGACCAATTGGCAGCCGTGCGCGATCTACTCCGTACCCAAGGCGGTGAATGGACAGTAGAGCAAATCGCAGCCCAATTCAAAAGCGCATCGCGCCAGAAACAAGTCATCCTCACCTGCCTAGAGAGTCTAGAAGCTTTAGGAATTATTGCCAAGCATGAGGAAGAAGAGAGCGATCGATGGTATTTGGCAGAGCTACAAAAGGCAAGCTGAAGTAGCTCCAGAGCTTCAACAGCACTTACAGATAGGGAGTTTTGAGTTTACACGCCATGCTTTTAAGAGGGCGATCGCGCCCAAAACGACCCTGATGAACAGGTACGAGAATTTGCAACCCAACAATTAGCTGAGTTACAACAACAGCAATAATTTGGTGGGGGGAGAGCCTCAAGGTATCGCTTGATTTCATCAACACGAGGCTTTTGATACTCTTTAAGTTCCATTGCACGCGCTATACGTCCAAAATTTGGTTCATTGTTAAGGTCAATTCTGGGAAGGTGCGAGAAAGAATGCGATCGTCTCTCTTAAATGCAGTGGATTGATACACTCCTGCATCATCCAGTAAGTAAACAAAAACGGTAGGTGTTTTAGGGTTGCCGAGATAGGTTCTACTGCCAATTGCGAGATAGTCTACAATCCAGTATTCGGTAATTCCTAGATGCTGATATTCATCGAGTTTGTCAATGTAATCATCTTCCCAGTTGGTTGAAACCACCTCTACTGCTAATTGAATCGGTTGATCTAAAGCACCATAGGCACTCCGTTCAGATCGCCACATTGTCTTACTAATGACACTGACATCGGGATTGCGTCCCCAGTTCTTACTCGTTTGAATAACGGCTGTATTGTTGACAATATAATCGAGTTTCAACCGTCTAATCTCATCGTTAAAAGCAAACAAAATGAAGAAGTCAACATCATCATGTTGTCGTGTTGCTCTCATCTCAACTACTTCTCCATCGACCAGTTCATAGCGTCCATCTTCGGGATATTGTTCAATAAATTGGTCAAAAGTGAGCTTTTGCTTGGTAAAAGTTGTCATAATAAGTTTCTCCCTGGTTTTAATCTCTAAATTTATAGACTTCAAACGGTAATTGGCAGTAATCGATTTTGTAGTCGTTGAGATGCTCCCGTCAGGCTGGCAACTTTGTTAGGGACAAGGTGATGATATTTCAGGGTTAGGTGGTGGTTTTGGACAAAGGCTTTGCCCTTAAAGTCAAGTCTTGCCATAGAAAAATAAACCGTCAGACACGATATCTGTAGCTTGAATCTACAGGCAAAATTCCATCTTAGCGGTATTGGGAAGCATTTCTTTAAGACTCAAATAGGGACAATTTCTTTTCTCGTAAGCATCGCGTTGATAGAGATCTACACGATCGCCTTCCAACCCCCACCCTCCAACCTCTGATCACGGAACTCCGCCCTTTCAGCGCGAAACATTGGCTTGCGATCGCACCCTTCCCCTTCAAAACCTGAAACTCCGACTTCGGAACACGGAGCATTGACCTCCGAACTCGGAACTCCGACCTTTGCCCTCCAATCTTCGTCCTCCAAACCTCACCCTTGAGCCTCAAAGCTCGAAACGCCAGCCTTTGATCTCGAAACCTCCCCTTCAAAGCCTCAAAAATCGAGATCAGACTACAACGAATACTTCCACGAACCCACCAGCCAACTCTACAAACTCCATGCCCAACTCGATCGACTGGTACTGCAAGCCTACAACTTCAACCCAGACGATGACTTGCTCGAAAAACTGCTGACGTTAAACTTAGAATTAGCAGAAAAAGAAAAGCGGGGAGAACCTGTAGTCGGTCCTTGGGCACCGACACAATAGACTTAGTGAGTCTCCTCCTTCAGTTAAAAAACATCCAGAGTAACCGTTATGGAACCCACCATCTCGCTTGATACCCAAGCCCTCAAAGCCTTGATCAAAGAAAGTGTTCGTGAAGTCATGCACGAAGAATGGTTCAAATTCTTCGACTTGCTGATTCTCTATGTAGACAACGAAGAGCAAACCGAGATCGAAGCCTCATTCTCCCCGGCTGATCATCCAGATACCGACTTTGTTGACATCACAAACTGATTTGACCATGAAAATCAAGCTCAGTAAATCAGTCGATACCTAACCCACCAGCCAGCTATGTTTCTTCACGTCGAAAAATTTGAATATCTAGAAGCCTACAAACTTAGACTTACCCTCAGTAACCACGTTACTCAAGATGTTGATCTGGCAAACGAACTTTATGGCGAAATCTTTGAACCTCTTAAAGATATAGAGCTTTTCAAACAAGTTTTCCTAAATCCAGAAACCAACACGATCGAATGGGCAAATGGCGCAGATTTTGCCCCAGAATTTCTTTATGATCTCGGACAATCGGTTCCACAAATTGCTTGAGACTTAAACTCCAACCCGGATGGCAACCTGCTCGAAAAACTAATGAAAATCCAGTATTTTCGTGAAACAGATACGTTGGCGATCGAGCTAACCACAAAACCAGTTGCGTCAACACCCTTTCAGAGCTTTAACAGTAATTGCAGATAGAGAATTTTGAGTTTACACGCCATGCTTTTAGAGGGCGATCGAACGAAATATTAGCGAACAAGAGATTAGAGCAATTGGTAAGTTATTCAGAACGAAAAAGGAGAAGACACAATGATACAGCCGATTCTTTTAGAAAAATTAGAGAGTCTACCTGAAGCTTTACAACTAAAAGTACTACACTATATTGACTCTTTAATTCAAGAGCAGAGTGAAACTTCGGAGCAAGAAAGCACTTTTAAAAAGTATCGTCTTGCAGGAACAATGAAAGACATGATTATTATGTCAGATGATTTTGATGAGCCACTTGAAGACTTGAAGGACTACATGTAAATTCATCTATGCTACTGGATACTCACACATTACTCTGGTTTCTTAACAATGACACCAAGTTGCCCACCTTAGTCAGACAAAGAATCGAAAATACTGAATTCGTCTTTGTCAGTATTGCTTCTATCTGGGAAATTGCCATCAAAGTTAATGTTGGAAAGCTAACACTCTTGAGTCCTCTGGAAACTATTCAGGTAAACATTATTGCCTTGAGTATTCAAGAATTATCAATCACTTTTACCGACGTGCAACACTATGTTAATTTACCACTTCACCATAAAGATCCGTTCGATCGCATTCTGATTGCCCAGGCAATGAATCACTCTCTGCCTATCATCAGTGCTGATGCTGCATTTGATGCTTACCCAATTCAGCGAGTGTGGACCTGAGTATTAAGGTTGTGACAGGTTAACTACATTTCCTGCAAAAGATTGAAAGCTAATCGCTAATCGCTGCTCCCTGCTCCCCATAACCCTGATGACATAACCGTCGATCGCCCTCCACCACCAACGAATTAGTCTGCAAATAATTTCCCACCCACTGGCAACTCTGCGCCACCAAATCATTCACATCAAAATTCCACAAAATCACCGTTTGGTCGTCACTGGCAGAGGCAAGTAGTTGCCCGTCGGGGCTAAAGTTTAAGCGGGAGACAGCGGCATCGTGCCCCTGCAAACTTTTTAATAAACTGCCGTTGAGACTCCAGAGGTTGACCGTCCCATCCATTGTTGCCGAGGCGATCGTCTGTCCATCGGGGCTAAAAATTACGCTATTCACCTGGCTGCTGTGTCCGCCCAGAGTTCTGAGCAGGGTGCCATCGCGTTGCCACAGTTTGACGTAGCCATCGGCACTGGCGGTGGCAAAGGTGGTGGCGGTGGGGCTAAAGCTGACTTGATTGACTCGACTCGTATGTCCCTTACCCATCTTTGCGTCTAATGTCAGAACCGGGGTGGTGTTAAATTGATTGGATCGATCGCGCTCCCACAGCATAATCGAATCGTCATCGCTCCCCGATGCCACCGATTTGCCATCGGCACTGAAGGCGACAGAAGCAATCCAGCCCCATTGGTCGCCGAGTAACTGGAAGGCTGTGGTCTCAAAGTTGCCATCGTGACTGCGCCGCCAAATTCTTACAGCATCATCCTCAACACACGCTGCCACAATCATCATGCCATCGGGGCTAAAGTCTAGATCGTAGAGACTGACCCGACCTTGTAACGGCGACTGCAAGGGTTTGCCCGCCAACGTCCACAGTTGAATTGTGGTGTCCTCGCTAGCAGTTGCCAATTGTTGACCGTCGGGGCTGAGGGCGATCGCATTCACCGCCTGTTTGTGAGCTTGCCAAGCGTGGTGTAGGGAACCGTCCATGCCCCAGACTCTAACCATCCCGGCTTTGTCAGCGGTAATTACCTGTTGGGTAGGGCGACTAAACACAACATCGGTGAGCTTAGCAGCGTGATCTCGCAATCGCAGCGGTTGCAGTGGGTCGGGATGCCACAGACGAATCGTTTGGTCGGCGCTGGCAGAGGCAAGGGTGGTGCCATCGGGGCTGAAGTTTACCCCAAATACGGATGAACTGTGTCCCTCCAGGGTTTTGATCAGGGTGCCATCGAGTTGCCAGAGTTTGACGGTGTTGTCGGCGCTGGCGGTGGCAAAGGTGGTGCCATCGGGACTGAAGCGGACGCCCCAAATCTTGGCGTCGTGGGCTTGGATCAGGCGGAGGAGTTGGAAGGTGTTGCCCTGCTTTTGCCAGACTCGGACTGTGCCGTCCTTGGTGGCGGAGAGCAGCAGGTCGCCGCTGGAGTTGAAGCTGAGGCTGTCGATCGAGAGTAAGCCATCCACCACCACACCGATCGGGCGACCATCCCGTTGCCACAGGCGCAGTGTGCCATCGGCTCCACCGGAGGCGATCGTTTGCCCATCGGGGCTAAAGCTGACACTCGACACCCACCCCTTGTGTCCCCGTAAGGTGGCTTGGGCAGAGAGTTTTTCGTCCTTATATTGCCAGAGTTTCACCGTTGCGTCAGCGCTGGCAGAGGCGATTAGTTGCCCGTCTGGGCTAAAGCTAATTTGGTTGATATTGCCGTTGTGAGCGGGGAGGACATGGATAGCTCTGGTCTGCTTGCCCTCTGGCTGCCACAGGCGCAGCGTACCATGTAGCTGGCTGAGGCAAGCACCTCACCCGTGGGATGGAAGGCAACGCTACGAACCTTCATCGTGTGCCCTTTGAGGGGGGCGATCGGGGTTCCATCGGCTTTCCACAGGCGGACATCGTTATCATCACTGGCAGACGCCAGCCATTCACCATCGGGGCTGTAGGCAACATCGATCACCGTGCGCTCATGCCCGTCTAGGCGGTTATGTTCGCGGATTTCGTAGAGAATTTGGTGTAGGGAGGCGATTACCTTGGTGCGGGTGTCGGGGTCAACATGGCGGGCAGTTCGCAGTTGTTGGGCTGCCTTGAGAATTTGCACGAGTGCTCTAGTTCCTTACCC
>JAAUSV010000311.1 GCA_012032525.1 Leptolyngbyaceae cyanobacterium SL_7_1 | reverse complement strand
CGGGTGTTGGTTTTGTTGGGAATGGTGGGATCGGCGTCATACATTTCCGCCACTCGCCAGCGCGACTCCGGCACTTCACGAATGGCATCTTCACCGTTTTTTAGCAATTGCCAGAACGTGTCTGGGCTTGCGGCACCTGGAAATCGGCAACCTATACCAACAATCGCGATCGGGTCTAGCACCATGAGCAATACCAACCTGGAAGATGAACCGCCAACTAGGGAACTGTGACCGTGATCGGCAAAACCTTAAATCCCCGTAACACGATCGTTTTACGCCGCTCGACTCGATCGACCTCCACCGTCAATTTGGGAAATCGTTGCACCAGGGTATGGATGGCAATTTGCCCCTGAACCCGTGCTAATTCTGACCCCAAACAGTAGTGAATACCAGAGCCAAAAGGTAGTTTAGAGTGCTCCCCGCGTCTAATGTCAAGCTGGTCAGGCACGGGAAACCGGGCGGGGTCGCGATTAGCTGCTCCCAAGAGTAGATTGATTTTGTCCCCCCGACGAAGGGTGGTTCCATCCAGTTCCACATCGGCGATCGCCGTTCGACTCAAGATTTGCACCGGGCTATCATAGCGCAGCAATTCTTCAACGGCGGACTGAATGAGGGCGGGGTGCTGCTGCAATGTTTGCAACTGCTGCGGATGGCTGATTAAGGCAAAAATGCCATTGCCAATCAAATTTTCAGTTGTTTCTTGCCCCACACTAAATAACATGCCGATCAGGGCTAAAAGTTCATCCTCACTCAACCGATTTTCCTCATCCCTCAACACAATTAATTGACTAATTAAACTAGTCTGGGGGCTTTTTCTCAAGGTGGAAACGACCTCTTGTAAATACTCCTTAAACTCCAAGGCAACCTGATTAATTAATTGGTAGTCCTGTAGGGATAGGGGGCGATTAAACACCCGAAATAAAATGCTTCCCCATTGGGTTAGCGTAGCCTGTTTAGAGGAGGGAATTCCCAATAGCTCAGCACTGACGAGGGTGGGCAGGGGCGCGGCTAACTGAGCCATCACATCTACGGGGGTGCCTGGTGTAAAGTGATCGAGCAACCGATCGACAATCACTTGAATTTGAGGACGCAATTGCTCAACTTTTGCCGCCGAAAAGGAGCGGCTGAGGAGCGATCGCAATCGGGTGTGATGGGGTGGCTCTAAAAAAAATAACCAATGGTGGATCGTTTGAATCAGATGATTAAAGTCGCCCTGTTGTTTGAGGTGTGATGCTTTTGCCTCAAGCCGATGGGGTAGATCATCTACTGTAAATCGGGGATCGTTGAGAATGGTTTGCACATCCTGATATCGAGTGATATACCACTGATCCACGCTAAAGCTTTGAATCCGATGAATTGGAGAAATTGACCGGAGCTGGTGATAGATCGGATAGGGATCAATCTGAAAGGCTTGGCTAAATGGATTAAATTCAACTGATTGTTGTTGCATAACTTCATCCGTCCTTGGTGTCGTCAAAGACCTGATGCACCAAATGACATGGTAGTCAATTCCATTGCTTCTAGAACTGGGGTGAGGATTGCTCTAAAATACAATCCGCATTTAACAATCTGAATGTATCAACGGCTAGCGCCGTACAATCGGGACTCAACTGGGCTAGGGCAGGGATTGTTCCCTGCTGCAAACGGGCGATCGCTTCCATCACCGTTGGCGTGAATGAACTATGCATAAACCATTTACGGGAAAGCAAATAGGTTGGATCAAAGGCGGTGGATTCGATTAGAAAATAATCAATTCCATACTGTTGAATCATTGCCTTTGCCGCAGCCAGATCGGCACTATACTGAGCCTCGATTAGCTCGGTTGCTCGCTGTTCCATGACGGCATAGTATTTCGGATGATAGGCAAGCGCAAATTCTTCACCCACTAACGTCGATCGCTCGGCAAAGGCGGGGATATTGTCTGCTTCTTGGGCTAGAGAAGCAACCAAGGTTGCGGTTGGTTGGGCGGCAAGAAATTCATGCACCTGAGGAGCGGCGCTCCCCTTCCAGTTCTCCAGACTAATAAAAGCCAGAGGAATCGCTGGCACAATGATTGAAATCAGTAGACACACACCATACACCCCTGCCCACAGCATCTGCTTCACTGTCCAAGGCATCTGTTGTTGTTGTTTGTGTTTCAACCAAGCAGTGGCTTGGTGCAACCAGACAAAGGTAACAGTCCCGGCGGCGATCGCATGACAAATCGGATCGTCGGATAGCTATATCGGCTAGGTAGGTAAAGCTTTAGGAGAAAAATGTGTGCCAAAACAGTCATGATCAAGGATGCCAAACCAACTTGATATAAAACCCTAATCTCTGCCTGAATCAATTTGCTCCAGCCAGATCGAATTTGCATCATAAAAGGCAGTCTAAAACTACTCCATATAATCAATGGCAAGAGTGGAAAACGAAAGCTGCTATCCCCTTGAAATAGAAAATAAAATAGGTTCACTCCAAAATACTGGTTGCGTCCTCGCCAACCAAACTCAGGAAGCGCTTTCATTTGTTCCACGGTTACCAATGGTTCAAATGCGGTTTCTCTCAAGGCAAATATGAGAATTAGGGGGAGGGCGATCGCCACACCCAAGAACCACATTCGATAATCTCGATTGTCCGCTGCTTGCTGCAATGAAATGCGTAGAAAACTGCCGCTTTCCCAATCAAATAGGCGCAGGGTTAACAACATGACTTCAACCAATAGCACCTGGGGATAAAATAAACCTGTCAATACCATCGCCCCAAGGCAACATCCCACATTTCTCGCGACTAAATAGTAGAGAAAAGCAGCGAAACACGGATAAACAAATGCTCTAGGAGTAGCTGAAATTAGGTCATCATTAACCAGAGGTTTTGATTGAGAATGAGGGTGGCTAGAAAGGCAGCGGCTGGAACAGGAAAAAGTTTGAGAGTCAGTTTGAATGCATAAATTGTGGTGACGATCGCCAAACCAACGGGCAAGCCATTCGCCAAAGTTCTTGGTTCAATGCCGCTGCGTGCACTTAGCCAATAAATGAATTTAAATCCATCGGGGGCAAGGGTTGGAAAGTATTCAGCAATAATATCATTTGGGAAAAGTTGGGGATCAACATAACGCTGCAACCATACCACATGGAGTCGAACGTCATCTTGAACAGCATAGGGATGCTGAAGAGCATATAAGAGAGAAATAATACCAAAATACAACGGAACAGTAAGGCTAATCCAAAACCAAAGAATTGAACTTGATCCTCTCAGCAGGTTTAATGACATTCTTTTGATGACATTACTTAATTCAACAAACATCCTTTTGAAAAGCTGGTTTTCATCCCTCCATTAATAAACCCTACTTGCATGAATTCGCAATTTCTTAAACTTTTTTACCAATTAGTAAGGCATAATTAAAATTCTTGTTGAGGAAGGCTTAAAAAGAATTAAATAGCTTGTCTTCAAACTGTAACTACCATGCATAATCTTACCTTGTATGACAATTTCCAAACCGTTAATTCTCATGGATCACGATGGGGCTGTAGATGATTATCTTGCCACGCTGTTACTACTTACGATGGGGCATATTGATCTGTTAGGAGTCGTTGTTACTCCCGCTGATTGTTATATCCAATCCGCCGTCAATATTACCCGAAAAATACTAGATTTGGTGCAGAAAAATCATGTACCTGTAGTCGAAAGCACAGTACGCGGAGTCAATCCTTTCCCTCAACTTTACCGCCGTGATTCATTAATTATTGATCATTTCCCAGTGCTCAATCAGCAGGATACTATGCAAGCACCCCTGTTGGCAGAAACGGGACAGGATTTTATGGTGCGTGTCTTGCGAGATGCATCAGAACCTGTGCGATTGTTAATTACCGGACCCTTGACCACCCTTGCCGTTGCGCTCGAAATCGCTCCAGAGATTCAGGCAAACATTAAGGATGTGGTCTGGATGGGGGGCGCGTTGCATGTGCCGGGGAATGTGGCGATCGACCTAGAACCCGGACAGGATGGTTCAGCGGAATGGAATGCCTACTGGGACCCGATCGCGGTTGAGCGGGTATGGCAAACTTCAATTCCCCTAATTATCTGCCCTTTAGACTTGACTAACACCGTTCCCGTAACGCCAGAATTTATTCGCAAACTTACCAGACAACGACAGTTTCCACTCTCCGACCTCGCTGGACAATGCTACGCCCTGGTCATTCCCCAGGATTATTATTTTTGGGATGTGTTAACAACTGCCTATTTAGCCCACCCAGAGTATTACCAGCTCAAGGAGTGGGAGACAACGGTTCATACCCACGGGGTTAGCCAAGGGAGAATTCAGATCAAGCCGGGAGGTCGAAAAATTTGGGCAATGGATCAGGTCGATCACGATCGCTTCTACCGTTACATTTTGCACCAATGGGCTAACTAGGCACTAGTCCCTGTAGTCGCCCATGCTCAGCTTGTAGAGGATACTAACTCCGTAGATCAACGGAGATGTCAGATTGGAAGATTGGGCGCTGGGTTGGGGTGGGCTAGGTGAATCTACGATGAAAATTCAAAAAATCACAGTTTAGAGATTGAGAAATTAGGATTTTTAAGTAAGTTTTCGTATGATAGACTTACTTGTGTAAATCTTGGTGAAGAAATAAAGCGTGTCTGCGGGCACTGATTTAGCGTTCGTAAATCACCTGTTTAATGTAGTAAATCTCACCAAGCGATCTCAGTAGTAATTGATCAATGCTGATCTGTTCCAACCAAGTTTTTTTGTGAATAGATTCTTACCTAAGGCTTAGGAGTTTGTTCTAAATTTTGCTAGTGACTTGACTTGGCATCGCCATTTCTTTAATTAGGTTTAATTTTGGTTCAAGCTTCAGCAAATCTACTGACGAGCTTCTAGCGACTTAGCTAAACTGTTTTGGAACGCGTGAATACTCTGAGCTTATGAGAATTCTTGCCAAGACTACCTCTACGATTGCGATCGTCACTGCCTCAGTGGTATCGCTTGGTTTTAATGCTGAACGTCTGAATGCTAAACATCTGAATGCTGAACATCTATCGGCTGCCTGTCTGACGGTTTCAGTACACACCGATCAGCTCAGCTCCAACTCCAAGTTGGCGATCGCACTAGCTGGGTATGAGCCACCCGACAACATTGGTGGTCCTGGCAGTAGCCAGGGATCGGGCACTCGCTGATCAAGAGGAGATGGGAGGCGACTTCTCCCAGTGCTGCTGCACCACCAGGGTATGGACTTGCCACGTTGACAGGGTGTTGGGAAAGTCAACTCGGTAATGTCCCCCCCGACTTTCAGTGCGAAATTCAGCACTTTTAAGGATCAAGTAGGCAATATCCAGGAGGTTACGGGTTTCTGCCCACTGTCTAACTACGGTCGCTTGCTCGGTTAGGTCGAGGGTATTTTCCTGGGTGGATCGGAGCAACTGGCGGCTGAGCTTGAGATTAGCCAAGGTGTATCGCCACTGCTCCACTTGGGCGATCGCGCTGTTCATCGACTGCTGATCTCGACATATTCCGGCACACTGCCACATTAATCGGGGAAGGCGCGATCGCTGTTCCACCAAAATTGCCTGTTCTGCCTCGGTGACATCGAGGGGACTTGGGGCTTCAACAGATTGCTGTTCTGGGTTTGTGGTTTGGGGCAACCCGGTCGGGGCGATTGTTCCATCGATCGATCGCAGTTGGGCACCAAAACCAAGCACTCCAATAGGGAATTGCTGGCAAGTCGGTTGGCACCATGCACCCCAGTGCTGGCGGTTTCTCCCACCGCATACAGTCCCGCAACGGAGGTCTGGCTGGTCAGATCAGTCACCACTCCCCCCATCCAATAATGGGCGGCTGGTGCGACTGGAATTGGCTCACGGAGGATATCGATGCCCCACTGACGGCAAATCGCCATAATGTTAGGGAAACGCTGTTGGATGATCGCCAAAGGAATTGATTGCAGATCTAACCAGACGTGGGCAGTAGCAGAATCGGCAGCCGTGTGTTGTAAGTGGCGAAAAAATTGCCCGGCTCACCACATCGCGAGGTGCCAACTCCCCCCGCCGGATGGTAATCAAAGGCA
>JAAUSV010000310.1 GCA_012032525.1 Leptolyngbyaceae cyanobacterium SL_7_1 | reverse complement strand
GATCGACCACCAACGTTGCTCCGGCAAATTGCGCCAACGGACGCAGATCAATATGGCACTCGTCAAAGGAATATAGCCCTGCCACGTAGCCCGGCAGCATTCCAGAGTAGGGAGTGTCGCAGACGTTGGTAATCAGTGTCAGACGTACCCCCGGAATTGGGTTCATGCCAAACTGCTTCAGGGCGATCGCGTGGCTGTGTCCCCCGCCAATCAGCACTAGATCGTGGGCGATCGCGGTCGATGGTTTCATGAAGATTTGCAATGATTTGTTTGTCTATCCTGAGGGTAGCGCACTGGGTTAAATCTGTTGGACTGCCCATTCTCCCCAGAGCGGGTCTCGATTTCACAGTGTTGAAACCCCCCGCACCCCCGATTTCTACCCTGATGCGCCCAAACAGAACCAAACAGAACCAATCAGTACGCTGTTACCCGCTTGCAACAATCACTACACTGAGAAGAGCACTCTATTCACCGCATTAACCAGAATGATTGCCGAGCTTTCTAGAGTTCTTGAGTCACTAAATTTTTCCGTAGAATGGGTTGGGTTACGAGCCGTCCAAGAGTCGATCGCCAATCGCTGGGTGCGAGATGGGTTGCCCCAACGCAACGGCACCTCCCTCAACCAGGGGGTGATGGTCGAGGTACTGGTGGATGGACAGTTTGGCTACAGCGCTGTCAACTCTCTTGATCCCGATCGGATTCGCCAAGCTGCCCTGCAAGCCCATCGTCAAGCCGTGGCAGCCCGTCAGTGGGCGATTCACCCCATGACGATCGCCGCTCGTCCACGGGTGGTGGGGCAATACACCTCGCCGTTCCTCAAGCCCTTTGATGCCCTCTCTCCTGGAGAAATCGGGGATGTGTTAATCCGCCTATCCAAGGAGTTAAGGGTCTCTGAGCAGATTGTCCAAACCAATGCTGGGGTGTCTACCAATGAAACGGAGTCCTGGTTTGTCAGCAGCAACGGCTCAGAGGTGTACCAACGATTTTTATTGCTCGAAACCCATTTTGGAGTGACGGCGCAGGATGGGGCGATCGTGCAGCAACGCAGCAACAACGGCTATCTCGCCCATTGCTATCAAGGGGGTTGGGAATTGTTTCCCTCCCATGACCTCTGGGAACGGGCACAGCAGGTGGGTGAACAAGCCGTAGAACTGTTGACTGCGGAGGAATGTCCCACCACCACCACCACCTTGATGCTTGCCCCCGATCAGATGATGCTGCAAATCCATGAAAGTGTCGGGCACCCCCTCGAACTCGATCGAATTTTAGGGGACGAACGGAACTACGCAGGTGGCAGCTTTATCAAAGCCACGGATTTTGGTGATTTTTCCTATGGCTCCGCCTTGATGAATATCACCTTTGACCCCACCGTGCCCGGCGAGTTTGCTAGCTACCAGTTTGACGACACAGGCGCACCCGCCCAACGAGAATATTTGATCAAAGAAGGGGTGCTAGTCCGGGGATTGGGCAGCTTGGAAAGCCAACAGCGATCGGGGGTGTTGGGGGTTGCCAATGCCCGTGCTTCCTCGTGGAACCGTCCGGCGATCGATCGGATGGCAAACCTGAATTTGGAACCTGGCTCCGCCTCCCTAGATGCCATGCTGGCAGAGGTTGAACATGGCGTCTACATGGAAGCCAATCGCTCCTGGTCGATCGACGACCAACGGTACAAGTTTCAATTTGGGTGTGAATACGCCAGATTGATCGAAAACGGCAAATTTACCAAAACACTGCGCAATCCCAATTATCGGGGCACGACACCCCAGTTTTGGCACAGTCTGTCGCAGGTGGGCGATCGTTCCACCTGGGAAATCTACGGTACACCCTACTGTGGCAAGGGCGAACCCAATCAAGCCATCCGGGTGGGGCATGGGTCGCCTGTGTGTGTGTTTGAGCAAGTGGAGGTGTTTGGGGGAGGGTAAAACAAGCGGACCAGGAACAATTCTTAATGGGAACTTTTCAATAGGGGAAGTGGGCTGTCTTGATAGGGCAAAAACTTCCCCTCAATTAACCGGATTCTCCTCCAGTTGGCTTGAAATGGGTAATGGGTCTGCTTACAGTTGTACAGCTTCGATTATTTACCCCCTGGTGATCTATGCAACGACACTTTGTTTTGGCGATGGTTGCGATCGCCCTGCTGACTGGCGATGCTATGCTGGCGGTAGCTACCGCATCAGAAAGTAACCAACTGCTCATGAGTCAGGGTCGTTCATCGCGTCGCATCACCCGTGTGAATTTTCAACCGCCCCGCCGAGGTGCTCCCCGATCGACCATCGGCTTGGGCAGCCGTGGCGATTGTCTAGTCAACAATCGCTTGCGAGCGTTGACCCCTTTTCCCTATGGCACCAGCGAAGAAGCCACGCTAGAGCTAACCACCGCCGCTTATCCCACCCTATTTATCTATGTGCCTGCCTTTGATCAGGCAGCTCAGGGCTTAGAACTGACGATCATGCGGGTGACGCCCACTGGCGAGGAAGAACTCTACACCAAGTCCTTTGCCCTGCCTGCTGAAGCAGGAATTGTGGGGCTAACCCCAACCCAGGCTGATGTACCACCGTTGCGAGTTGGGGAACGGTATCACTGGTATGTCTCAATGGTGTGTCATTCCCTGGGATCGGTGGATCAATCAGGCAATGCGATCGCCGATGGCTGGATGGAGCGAGTCACGGTAGACCCGACTCTGCAATCGCGTCTAGACACCGCTGACCCACTGGAACGAGCCGATCTCTATGCCCAAGCAGGCATTTGGCAAGACACGTTGATCATTCTGGCAGAACTACGCCGCACCCAACCCAATGATGAGATTCTGCGGGTGATTTGGCAGGAGTTGTTGCAGTCGGTGGGGTTGCGATCGATTGCCGAAGCCCCTGTCCTAGACTGCTGCCAACCAACGCGCGATCTGTAACCACGAGTTGGCAGGCTGTCGCTCGACGATCGCACCAGCAATTAGCGCAGCACAATCTGACTGGCGCCTAACGTCGGTTTTCTAGAGAGGCTGGCAATCTGCACCTGAGCAGCACCACCTATACCATCGCGATCGAAAAATAACGCTCCAGACCGGTCGTTGTAAATGACTCGATCAAACCGATCGAGTGCTCCCGTGCCAACGACAAACTGACTGTCGCGCAGCCGTGTCCCCCGCAGTCCTGGAAAGCCAGACTTGGCGATCGCCAGTCGGTCCTGCCTTGAATTGAAATCGCGAATGATATCCAAGTCAGCCGCGTTGGCACTGGTCAATAGAAACGTGTCTCGCCCCCTACCGCCCACCAGGATATCCCGCCCTGTGCCGCCAATTAGGGTGTCTCTGCCATTGCCCCCATTGAGGCGATCGTTGCCGCTGTCGCCTTGCAACTGGTCATTGCCGTTGCCCCCCACGAGGAGGTTATTGAAAGCGTTGCCGATCAGGGTGTTGTTGAGAGAGTTGCCTCGCCCGATCGTAGCTTGTCCGGTGAGGGTGAGATGTTCGAGGTGGTTGCCAAGGGTGTAGTGGATGGAGGCTTGAACTGTATCAATGCCTGCGTTCAGTTCTTCCAGCACTTGATCGCCCGCACTATCGACGCGATAAACATCGTTGCCAATGCCTGCCCGCAGCGTGTCCTCCCCGGCTCCACCATTGAGGATGTCATTGCCAGCATTGCCTACCAGTAGGTCATTGCCAGCGTTCCCGTTGATTTCGTCATTGCCGGAACCGCCCGTCAACTCGTCATTCAAACTGTCGCTGCCATTCAAACTAGCAGTGCCCATAAATCCGCTAAGGTCGAATTGCTCGAAATTGGTGACAACGGTGTTGCCTAACGCGGGGCTACGGAGTTGGTTGGTAGGGCTTCCCACCTCGACAGTGAGCGCACCGCTGCCATCGAAAAGCGTGAAGCGATCGAGTCCCCCCCCGCCATTGATGCTGTCATTTTGCTGAAGGAAGCTGAAGACGGAGGCGATCGTCTCTGGGTTCTCCGTGCCCGTAATCCGGTCTTGCTGGGGTGTTGTGGTGAAGGGCGTGGGTGCCGCTACGGTCAAGGCTGCCGTCAGATTCAGGGTGGTTTCGGCGGTAATGCTATTGCTCGTGCCATCGCTAACGACAAAGACAATCTTGCGGGGGGTGAGGTTGGGGGCGATCGCGGGGTTCTGGTAGCGCAGGGTGCGCAACACCTGTTGATAGTCGGCAGCAGAGGCGTTGCCCAGCAAGCTCAGCGTACTCTCCTGCGCATCGTAGCTGATGGCGATCGGAGTTCCGGTGGAGGTGACGCTCAACTGTTCTGCTGCGCCATCGAGTGGGTTGGAAATCACCACGTACACAGCGGTGATGCTGGTGCTGTCCAGATCGGAGATGGTCAGATCCGGATCAACGATCGCAACGGGACTGCCTACAGCACCGCTGGTAGTGAAATTTACCCCCCGATCGCCGCCATTCAAGTCAATCACTGGAGCCACATTTTGAAACAACACCCCAATCCGCTGCGGTAGGCTGGTGTTGGCGTCATCGTTAACGGTGAATTCGATGGCGCGAGGCGTGCTATTGGCGTTGGCGTTCAATGTTTGATAGGTGACGGAGCGCAGGGCGGTTTGGTAAGCCTCGATCGGGCAACTCCCGTGAGGGAAAGAATGCCTGTATCGGCTGCAAACGCTCCAGTGATCGGGCTACCGGGGGAGGAAACAAACGTCAACGTATCTTGTCCCGATACAAACCCCACGATGGTGACTGTGGCAGCGCTGAAGGTGGTGCTGTCTGAATCGGCAAGCGTCAACGCTGGATCGATCGCCACACTGCCGATAGTGCTGGCGTAGGCGATCGAACTGCGCGACGGAATCACCACGGGGCGAGCGTTGAATCCGGCTACCACCAAATCAAACTGATCGTTGACTTGGTTAAACCCTGTATCGGTGGCTGTTACCTCAATGGTTAAGCTGGCAACGTCTCCACGCAGCGGGGTGCCCTCAAAGCTGACGGTTATTGGATTAAAAATTAGCCAATTGGGAAGGGCGTTGCCATTTGCCTGCCGCGCTGTGTAGGTCAACCGATCTCCGACATCGGGATCGGTGAAGCTGGTGGGGGCGATCGCAAAACTGAAAGGGGTGCCCTCCGTTGCTGATTGATCGGGGAGGGCATTGGCGACGATCGGTGGGGTGTTGACGATCGGGGCGATCGTCACATCAAAGCTATCACTGCTGCTGGTGCCCGCTAGATCCGTGGCAATGATTTGAATGCTGACCGTGCCGATATCGTTACTAGTAGGGGTGCCACTCAAGGTCAAGCTGGCTGAATCAAAATTTAACCAACTGGGCAAGGTTCCGCCATCGCTGCGGCTGACACTGTAGCTGAGACTGTCTCCCCCATCAATATCATTGAATGTCGTGGGAGGGAGGGTGAGGGTAAAGGGGGTGTCGATCGTTGGGGTTTGGTCGGCAATGGGGGACACCAAGGTGGGGGCATCATTCACATTGGTGACGGTGAGAACAACGGTATCGCTAATAGCTTGGGTGGCGCTATCTGTGGCGGTGACGATCAGGGTGAGACTGCCCACCTCCGCGTTGGTGGGGGTGCCGCTTAGGGTGCGAGTGGTCGGCTCAAACCCAAGCCAACTGGGGAGGGGTGCGCCGGACTCTTGGGTGACACTGTAGGTCAACCTGTCCCCCACATCGCTGTCCCCAAAGCTGGTGGGAGGAATCGAAAAACTGAAGGCGCTATCTTCCTGAATGCTTTGGTCGGCGATCGGTGTCACCAAAAAGGGCGGCGTGTTGACGTTATTCACCACCAATTGAAAATCGGCGCTGACACTTGCCAATGCCCCATCGGTGGCGGTTATCCGAATCGCCAGGGTTCCCCCATCGCCATCGCCGGGAGTGCCACTCAAGGTTTGTGTAGTGGGATCAAAACTCAACCACGCGGGCAATAGCCCTGCACTGGTCAGCGTTGCCGTGTAGGTGAGGCTGTCGCCCGCATCGACATCAGTAAAGAATCCGGCTGGTACAGTAAAGGCAAACGCTACGCCTTCGGTGGCCGTTTGTGCGGCGATCGCTCCTGTCACTGTGGGGGCGTCATTCACATTGGCA
>JAAUSV010000309.1 GCA_012032525.1 Leptolyngbyaceae cyanobacterium SL_7_1 | reverse complement strand
ATCCAAATCAACCAAATCGCCGCGATCCATTCAATCACGCTAGAGATATGGATGATCCAAGTGGGAATTGAGAGGGAGTGCATGGGAGGAAGAAGGGCGGAAGGGAAGAAGTTTGGTTTTGTGCCTACCCAGGATATTGTAAGAGGTAAAACAAAGGGTTAGGAACATGCGGGCGGTTTTGTGTGGGTATTACGGCAAAGGCAATGGTGGCGATGAGGCATTGCTGGCAGCCCTGCTAGAGATGTTGCCCACCCATGTGGAGCCACTAGTATTGTCGGGCGATCCGGCGCAAACCACCCAAGCCTATGGGGTAGAAGCGATCGATCGGAAATCTCCCACGGCTGTTTTAGCAGCGTTGCGCCGCTCGGACGCCCTGGTTTGGGGAGGTGGGAGTTTGATGCAGGATGTAACCAGTGCCCTCAGCCCGGTTTACTACGCCGGAATCATGACAGCCGCCCAACGATTGGGATTGCAGACGATCGCCTGGGCCCAGGGAGTGGGACCATTGCGCCGTTCTACAACGCAATGGCTTGCCCGTAGAGCCTTTCAAGGATGCTCAGCCGTGAGTGTGCGCGATCGCGCCTCGGCTGCTCAGCTAGCGGAATGGGGCGTGCCCTTTACCCTGGCACCCGATCCGGTCTGGGCGTTGTCGCCCGTATCAGTGCCCCGATTGTGGGACTTGCCAGCGCCACGGGTCGCCGTTGTCTTGCGTCCCCATGCCCAATTGACTGCGACAGTACTCCACACTCTGACGGAGGCGTTGCGACAATTTCAAACTGCAACGGCAGCCTATCTCTTGCTGATTCCCTTCCAGCCTGTGCAGGATTTGCCGATCGCTCAAGCCATTCACACCCAACTCCCCAACGTCAGCCAGATTCTTACCCTCACCGATCCACAGCAACTGCGAGGGGTGTTTCAGGGGGTGGAGATGGCGATCGCCATGCGGCTACACGGCTTGATCATGGCAGCCGCCTCTGAGTGTCGTTGCTTTGCCCTTAGCTACGATCCCAAGGTCAGCCGGTTGATGGAGGAATTGGACTTACCGGGTTGGAGTCTTGATGCCATGCCCACCGACCCAGTACAGATTAGTCAGACTTGGTTAGATTACTATGCCAATGGGGATGCCCTATCACCCGATCAAATTCACTCATTGGTCGATCGAGCCTTAATGCACCAGGATGTGCTGAAATCCGCCTTCAAAAATTGATAGAAAAATTGATTACAGTTCTTGCTGTTTATGGTTGGGTTGCACTTTAAATGTGCACCAAGGAATGACGCCGGACAATCTGATCAGGGTCAACCTTAATCACCGCTTCCATCAGGGGAATCGTTCGTATCCGGTTTTGCAGCACGTTAAACTGATAGACTTGCTGGCGAGACATGTCCAACCCCGTCAGCCATCCACTGCGAGGGTGATATGCGCCCGTATCAATATCAAGCCAACCCTGTCCTTGTGCTAAACCGCCCGGAGGGACATTGGGTAGCGTAAAGGTAATGGTGTGCCCTGTAATAATCAGTTTGTCTTGAAAGTAGGGCTTGGGAATGGTGTGGAATTCTTCGCGAATCCAACAGTATTCTTGGGGAGTCTGCTGGGCAAGGGGAATGGTGGGGTGCACTCCTGCGTGGACAAGCCAGATATCTCCCAAATCTAGGTACGTTGGGAAGGTGCGAATCCATTCTGCATGGTCGAGTAGCTGGGAGGTATCACTATAGCTGGCAATTGTTGTTTGTCCGCCACTATAGAGCCAAGCATGCAGGGCTTGGGAACTCATCCCCTCCTGGGGTAAGGCATTGAGCAGCAGTTGCTCGTGGTTTCCAAGGACACTGGTGTAGCCGCTCTGTCTGACAAACTCAACGACCTGAGCGCTTTGAGGTCCCCGATCGATTAGATCTCCTAGAAAATAGACTTGGTCGTTGGCTCCGGGGGCAATTGCCTCCAACAGATTCATCAAGCCGTCGTAGTGACCATGAATATCTCCAATGAAAATGCGTCGATCGTTCACGGTGAACCCCAAACTATAGTACGAAACAATACTTTTCCTGTGGAGTCGATTGATACATCGCTCCTTCCTAGTAAAAACTACTGATGGGGGAAAGCGATAGAAAATCGGTCTATCTAGCCCCATTATGCCCAGACCAAGTAGCAAGTAGCACGCACCTGATCACAGTTTCTTTCTAACTACATAAAAAGCTCTGTGAATATAAAGAGTCTGCAAGGAAGCCCAATTTGCCTGGTAAATTCACCTGGTAGATCCATTTGGTAGATCCACAACAGACCCTCCGCCCGATCCCCTCAGCCGCAAGCACAGCAGTCCATTTCTAGGGAAACAGCAACAATAGCAGGTTTACCCTACTGATTCAGTGCCCTTAAGAAACTTTTTAGACTTGCAAACATGCCTGATCGTCGAGGAGATTGCTTAGAGGATTGATCGCTCAAGTGTTGAGTAGCCTGTTGGGAAAGTAGGCGATCGAGCGCTTCCCCTACAGGTTTTTCTTCGACTTCGGCAACGAGTTCGTAGGTGCCCTCTAGACGTTCTATCCACACCTGCCATGGCGATGGATAGCACCGCAGAAGGGCTGCACCCTCTAGCGGTCTGAGGTAGTAGCACGCCTGAAATTGATTGAGAAATCGCTCCCGTAGCTGTCTTCCAGCATAGCCAATGCCGATGATGGCGACATCCTCCAATTGGGGATTAAACAAAACCACCGGGCGATCGCCCACCTGTTCACAGAGTTGTTCGACCTGACCCACCTCAACTGAGGACGGCGCAATAAACAGAAACAGCCGTTCGTGGGGTTCGATCGTGGCTTTCAATTCACCAATGCCGCGCATGGGATAGGCAACCTCTCCCCAGTCACGACGGGCAAGGGCAGCCGCACCCGGATCGGCAAAAAACACCCGCAGCGTTTCTGCTTGATCTTCAAATGCTGTCACAAATTGTTGAGCGATCGGCATGACTTTGAGTTCTGGAAACACCAACTCCACCTGCAACCGAGTCAAGCCATCGGCGATCGCTGCCTTGGTGGCGGCTTGAGCTTGCTCCACTGCTTGTTCTAAAGTTTGGGGGAGTTGTACCATGGGGCTGTTTGAATCAGGATCTGCTTGAATTGGGATCTGCTTGAATTGGGATCTGCTTGAATCGGGAACGTTGGGAAATTAAGCGGTTGTTGGATCGACGTAGCCTTGAAGCGTTTCTGGCTCGAACTGTTTGAGGATACGAGTGGCTTGATTGGTTAAGTTGGGAGCACCGTTGACCACCACAATGTATTTGCCCTGATCAAGGCGGTTGCGGTAGGGCAAGGCGTCACCACTACCAAATACCAACCCTGTCCCCCCGCCGACAAAGAAGCTACCCATGGCCCCCGGTCGATCGCCCCAAACACCCCACCAATCACGTGATTCCCTATTGCCCCTGCCCAAGGAAGCAACTCAATGCTAGTCAAAACGTTGAAGGCGTAGCCTGCAACAAACCCAAAGGGTGCCAACCAAAACAACATGCGCAACGCCTGTTTACGGGCTTGCTGCTTGGGATCAAGGAAGCCAAACTCATCGGCGGTTTTATATCCCCGACCCAAGATGCTGATTTGATTCGTTGGCAGCCCTTCCCGTTCCAAGGCAGAATAGGCTTCCTCTGCTTGGATGCGATCGGACAGGACGGCGATCACGTAATTCATAACCCTCGCAAAATTGCGGTGTTAACAGACTCCTATTATGGGTCAAAGAGGGGTTGCTGCGGATTAAGAGCGCTGATAAAAGTTACAAACTGTGACAACTATGAGACCGAATGAGAGCAAAGAGAACAACACAGCCTCAGATCTGCTTTTCTAAGTTGTCCCATCCCCATTAGTTAGCGATAAAAGGACATCCTATCCAATAGACCATGATGGCTACGCCCAACAAATCCTGAAGGGGAGAACGAAGTGGGGGTGTTTCCTGGGTAGACGCTTGAGATTCTCGTTCAACCGCTTGCACCAACTCGGCGGCGACTCTAGCTGCATAGGGACGAATCAGCGACCATATCAACGGAGACAGCCACCCCCGCAGCGTGACAGAATAGGAAACACGGGTGCCACACAGGGTTGATTCGACTCGATAGGTGACTCGCTCCTCTACGCCAGGAAACGCCAGAACCCTTACACTCAGCAATTCTTTGGGGGAGACCCGTTCCACAAAAATGTGAATGGGGATGGGCAGCATTCGGGTGACTGCCTGGTAAATCAAGCCTGGTTTAGGAATTAACCCTTGGGGCACATTGGTACGGGCAATCAAAGGATGCCAGGAAACATCTGCCAAGTTGACCACTTTGCGCCACAATACATCGACAGAGGCTGAACTCACAACTTGATATGTCCCCACTAGGGGGCGAAACCAACCAACCTCTCGACGAACCCATCTAAACCAAAAGCCCAACATTGAGTACAGTCCTCACTTACATTTGCACAAGTCGAGTTCAATCCAGGATAGGCTAGATTTAGTCCCTTGGTGCCGATCGCCTGCTATCTTCGGTTTGTCTTAACGGTTCTTCTTAATCGTTCTGTTACAAAGCTGTAGGCTGGAGACCAGCAGGCGCTATCATAAACCTTAACTTTAAACTTCTGCTCCCCAGGTGGAAGCCTGGCAATCATCGGTTGCCACTTTAATCGATGGTGTGACTCTACACCCTGTTTTACCCTTCGTTGGTTTAATCGAGATACAAAATTTTGTGAATTATGGTGAACTCTTCGACTCCAACCGTCACTTCAGCCCATGCCCTGCCACCCGCCGACTCCCGACAGCGCGTCAGCCAGTTGATGAAAACATTGCAGGAATCCATCTGCCAACGGTTGGAGCAGTTGGATGGGCAGGCAAGTTTTCGGGAGGACTCGTGGGAACGAGAGCAGGGCGGCGGCGGGCGATCGCGTGTCATCCGGGAAGGAGCCCTGTTTGAACAGGGCGGAGTCAATTTCTCCGAAGTCTGGGGAAAGGATTTGCCCCCCTCGATTTTGGTGCAACGACCAGAGGCAACTGGGCATAGTTTTTACGCCACTGGCACCTCCATGGTGCTCCACCCCAACAATCCCTACATTCCCACCGTTCACCTCAACTACCGCTACTTTGAGGCAGGTCCGGTTTGGTGGTTTGGTGGTGGCATCGATCTCACCCCCTACTATCCCTTTGCTGAAGATGTGGTGCACTTCCATCAAACGCTGAAACAGGCGTGCGATCGCCATCACCCTGATTACTACCCCTGCTTTAAGCACTGGTGTGACGAATATTTTTACCTAAAGCATCGCCAAGAGCCACGGGGGGTGGGGGGAATTTTCTTTGACTACCAAGATGGGCGAGACAAGCTTTACCACGGTGCGGTGGAGACTGGCTTGGCGGCTCAATATAGCCATCAGGTGGGCGACCTTAAGCCCCGCTCTTGGGAACAGCTCTTTCAGTTTGTCCATGACTGTGGACACGCCTTTTGCCTGCCTACGTACCGATCGTTGAGCGCCGACACAACCACGACTATGGCGATCGCCAGCGCCACTTCCAACTCTATCGCCGGGGGCGCTACGTTGAGTTCAACCTGATCTACGATCGTGGCACCATCTTTGGGTTACAAACCAATGGGCGCACTGAGTCTATCCTCATGTCGTTGCCACCGATGGTGCGCTGGGAATACGCCTACCAGCCCGAACCCAATACCCCAGAAGCAGACCTGTACACTCTATTCCTGCAACCACGGGATTGGGCAAACGGGGGCTAGACAGGAGGAATGGGGCGGGAAATCGGCTTTGGAGGATATCCTATTACTGAACTCTGAGCCGCCCATCGAATAGGTGAATAATCGTAGTCACCAAATCATTGGGTTCCACTGGTTTGGCAATGTGACACTGGAAGCCAGCGTCGAGGGCTTCTTGTTGATTGACTTCCCCGGCGTAGGCAGTAAGGGCGATCGCCATAATTTCCTGTCCGTGGGGGTTGGTTGAGCGGATTTGCTGAAGCAATTCGTAGCCATCCATATCGGGCATGCCAATGTCGCTCAAAAGTAGGTGGGGGGTGGTGTGGGGCAAGCCAATCCAGGGCATCTTGG
>JAAUSV010000308.1 GCA_012032525.1 Leptolyngbyaceae cyanobacterium SL_7_1 | reverse complement strand
ACCAAGGGCTACAACCTGGAACACAATTTCGGACACGGGAAACAGCACCTCTCCTCGCTGCTTGCGACCCTGAACATCTTGTCCCCTACTCTTCCACACGTTGCTAGAGTTGCTCGACCAAAAGTACAAGCTGTTGCGATCTCACTTGCCGACGCGGAAGACCTTCTTTGATGATTTGCGGGCGTTGACCCGTTACATGTATTCGACAGTTGGGATCATCTGCTCACCTTCATGCTGGAAGGTCTAGAGCTAGATATTCCGCCGAATACCAGCTAAATTTCCATACTGAGAATTGCTGCAGTTGAGCAATTACCATTTTTGTTGTGGGGTGCTTCGCGTCCTGCAAAAATGTGTTGTGTATTCTTAAATAAACCTGGCATGAGACGTAAGATTGATCACGTAATCTTCACGCTTACTAGCAATGAATTTGCGCAGAACAGCTTAGGCAGAGGACCAAATCACTAAGACACAATAGGAGAATATCTGAGGACTGTTATTACTTCTCCAATAACTGCTAAGAATCGTGAATTTATTGACGTGTAATTTTCCTGTGTAGGGACATGGCAATGCCATGTCCCTACGAAGATTCTGGTTTTGCAGGTTATCTAATCCACGATCCTAAGCGGAATAGCCATAACGAACTCCTGATTGCTGAGACGCCAGTTGGGATGCTGTGTGTCCCCAACCACTATATACGTCAAGCATCCGCCATCCGATCAAAGGGGTAACTGTCTTAGGGAACCCTATCGCTTACCCAGGTTGCTTAAACATTTTTTCTATCGTGTTGCTGGTTGAGTAGTGCGCTTATGGATGGATCAGAATTGTCCGATCGCGATCGAACGGATTTTCCGCAGTGGACTGAGTTGGGACTTGTTCCAGTGCCCAAGACAACCCCAGACAACACCCACACCCTGTTAGGGCTAATCAACTCCTTGCCGGGGGTTGTGTTTGTAGCTGCTCCATCCCCTGATTTGCCGATGTTCTTTCTCAGTGAGGGCTGCCTCGAACTCACTGGCTATCAAGGACAGGAATTGGTAGGGCAAAACCGAACATCAAACTACAATGCCCTCACCCATGCCGACGATCTCGACTCCCTGTTTGCATTGATCAACCAGTCGATCGCGCAAAAAACCTCCTATGTGGCAGAGTATCGCATTTGCACTAAGACGGGTGAGGAGAAATGGGTCTGGGAAAAGGGGCAGGCGGTCTATGATCCCCAAGGTCAACCGTTGCGGGTTGAAGGATTCATTATCGACGTAACTGAGCGCAAACGGATTGAAGAAGCGCTCCGTTGTAGTGAATCACGATTTCGAGCAATTTTTGAGAATGCAGCGATCGGGGTTGGCATCACCAACCTTGATGGCATGCTGACGGAGAACAACCCAACCCTAATGGAGATGTTGGGATACACATCAGATGAGCTACAAACTATTCATTTCCGAGATATCACCCATCCCGACGACTTGGATATGGATGAGGCTCTGTTTCAGGAACTCCTACTGGGCAGTCGAGACTCCTACCAACTAGAGAAACGCTATCTCACAAAGACAGGTCAGCTCTACTGGGGTCGCCTGACGATTTCCGCCGTCCGTGGTGTCGATGGACGCTTGCAGTTTACCCTGGCAATGGTAGAAGACATCACCGAGCGCAAGTTAGCCGAGGAAGCACTGCGCACCAGTGAAGCGGCGAATCGGCAGAAAGAAGCCTTTTTGCGTTTGATTTTAGACAACATTCCCCAACACATTTTTTGGAAAGACCGGAATCTGGTCTACCAAGGGGCAAACCGACTGCTGGCACAGGCAGCGGGGTTAGACAATCCGGACGCAGTTGTTGGTAAAACAGATTATGAATTGTGGGCAGCGGAGCAAGCAGAGTCTTACCAAAGCTTCGATCGGCAATTGCTAGCGACTGGAGAACCCCAACTTCACCGGGTTGGGCAAAAAAAGCAAGCGGACGGACAGGTGATTTGGCAAGATTTGAGCAAAGTCCCCATTTATGATGTAGACGGGCAGATTATTGGGATTCTGGGCACCTACGAAGACATCACCGAACGGAGACAGGCAGAATTACTCCTCGCCAAACGGCAGCAATATCTGGCAGCCTTGGTGGAAGTGCAACATCAACTGCTAACCCTCGAAGAAGATGACACGCTTTACAACACCGTCTTGGCATCCCTGGGACAAGCATCGGGAGCAAGCCGAGTTTGTATCTTTAAAACTCAACCCATAGGCGGCATGCACTTGAGTCTGAGTCGCACAACTGAGTGGTGTGCTGAGCGGGTTTCCTCCTACCCCAATGATTTATCCCATCTGTTTTACCAAGCGATCTGCCCCCAATGGCTGGAACGATTGCAACGGGGCGAAATGATCAACGCACTGGTGGCAGATAGCCCAGAAATAGAACGTCAAGTGCTGGAATCCCAACACATTCGTTCGATC
The DNA here is from genome assembly GCA_012032525.1 of Leptolyngbyaceae cyanobacterium SL_7_1. GTDB lineage: Bacteria > Cyanobacteriota > Cyanobacteriia > Elainellales > Elainellaceae > JAAUSV01. Next base: position 3,707 of record JAAUSV010000308.1, on the reverse strand, counting down.
TTGGCATTGCCGTTAGCCGCCAATAATACCTTCTTTGGGTTTATCTGCTTCAACAATTGCTTGGAAGCACGACTATGGGAACCGATGGAGATCGATCTACTCCGCGCTGCCACCGGGGCGATCGCCCTTGCCCAAGAACGTTGGCAAGCCCGCAACGACCTCAAACAAGCTGAAAATAAATATCGCAGTATTTTTGAGAATGCAGTGGAGGGCATTTTTCAAAGCACCCCAGAGGGACGTTACCTAACTGTCAATCCTATGCTGGCGCGGATGTATGGCTACCATTCGCCTGAAGCACTGATTTCTTCCATCAGCGACATTGCCCAACAAGTCTACGTTAATCCCCAACGCCGCAAGGAATTTATCGGCTCTATGCAGGAGCGAGGCTCGGTGTTGGGGTTTGAGTCAGAAATTTACCGCCAAGATGGCAGCACCGTTTGGGTGTCAGAATGTGCACGAGCCATCTATGATAGCACCGGACAGATTGAGCGATTTGAAGGCACCATCGAAGATGTCACCCATCGAAAACAGGCAGAGGCAGAACTGCTAAAACGGGACAACCTGTTGCGCGGAGTGGCAGAGGCAACGAACTGTCTGTTGACCAATGCCACTCTATCGATCGCCATTAACGAGGCACTCGGCATCCTGGGCAAGACGGCACAGGTCGATCGAGTATACATCTACGAAAACCATCCCCATCCTGTGACAGGTGAACTGGCGATGAGTATTCGCTATGAGTGGGTGCAACCAGCCGTTAAGCCAGCCCTGCCCGATCCACTCTGGTACAATCTGCCTTACCAACAATTTGCTGAGAGCCACTACTTTGAGCTGCTGAATGGGGGCGACCCGTCAGCGCCGTTGTGCGGGAAATGCCAACCCACGAGCGGGAACTGTTGCAGCTTGACCAGATTGTTTCCTTCTTGATCGTGCCTATTTTGGTGAACGGGGGGTTTTGGGGATACATCGGCTTTGATGATTGCCACACTGAGCGGCGCTGGTCTGCCAGTGAGGAGTCTATTTTGGTAGCGATCGCCGCTAGTATCGGTGGTGCCATCAAACGCCAACACACCGAGGAACAAATGCGCTATCAAGCCTTTCACGATTCCTTGACGGGCTTACCCAATCGCACCTTGTTTGACCACTGCCTAAGTCAATCCCTATTGCAGGCGCAGCACAGCGGCGAACTCATGGCAGTGATGTTCCTCGACCTCGATCGCTTCAAAACCATCAACGATACCCTAGGTCATGCCGTGGGGGATCAGCTTCTGCAAGAAACTACGCTCCGCCTGCGTGCTTGTTTGCGAGAGGAAGATACGATCGCCCGTTGGGGAGGCGACGAATTCACCATTGTTTTGCCCAATCTCAAAACTCCAGAGGATGTCACCAAGATTGCCCAACGCATTACAAATGCCCTCAAACCAGCATTTCACCTTGCTGGTCAAGATTTGTATGTTACCAGCAGTATGGGGATTGCTCTTTATCCCCACCACGGTAGGGATGCAGAAACCTTACTAAAAAATGCCGATGCTGCCCTCTATTGCGCTAAAGAAGAGGGGCGTAACAACTATCAGTTCTACGCCACCACCCTTAATTCCCAAGCTTCCCAACTCCTCACCCTCGATCACCACTTACACCATGCGTTGGAACGCAACGAGTTTGTCCTTCATTACCAACCCCAGTTCAATGTTGCAACGGGCGAGGTGACTCAGATGGAAGCTTTGGTGCGTTGGCAACACCCGCAGCTAGGGTTGGTTTCTCCCACCACCTTCATTGCCTTGGCAGAGGACAATGGACTGATCTTGCCAATTGGTGAGTGGGTGTTGCAGTCAGCCTGTGCTCAGGCGGTGGCTTGGCAGGCAGCCGGGTTGTTGCCCCATCGAGTTGCGGTCAATCTCTCCGCCCGGCAGTTTCAGCAACCCGATTTGGTAGAACGCATTGCTGCCATCTTGGAACAGGTTGGACTTCCTCCAGACTGCCTGGAGTTAGAAATCACTGAGACAGCCGCCATGCGCAACATTGACTATACAACAACCGTGCTTCATGAGCTGAGGCAAATGGGCGTTCGCATTTCCATGGACGATTTTGGGACAGGCTACTCCTCACTGAGTTATTTAAAGAAATTTCCGCTGCACGCCCTCAAGATCGATCGCTCGTTTGTGACTGATTTAGTGGACAACTCTGAAGATGTTGCCATTATCAATTCCATCATTACGTTGGGGCATGGCTTAAATCTAACGGTGGTGGCTGAGGGGGTCGAAACCCAAGACCAGATGGAACGGTTGCGATCGCTCAACTGCTACGAAATGCAAGGGTATTGGTTTAGTAAGCCCCTGCCGCTCTTCGATGCCACCCAATTTCTCCAAACCCAATCCCTTGGGAGTAGGCAACCCACCAGTCTGCCGTGGGAAATAGATACCTCGATCGTTGCAGTCCCCCACCCCTTCTAAATGCCACTGCCATTGAGGAATTCCTCGATCACTTTGTCGCGCAGCCGACAGCTAGTGGCGGCGATCGCTGGCGAGGCAGGTGATGCTGTATGGGAGGGGACTGCCGCATGCACCCCAACTGGCTGGGGTTGGCTTTGCTTTAGGGCTTGGATGTCCTGTTCGAGGGTCTCAATCCGATCGACTAACGCCCGAATGACTTGCGCCTCAGAGTCTGGTAGTTTGCCATGTTCTAATAGCTCCACCCGTTCGCCAGAGCGATAGACAATCCGACCAGGAACACCAACAACGGTACAATCGGACGGGACATCCCGGAGGACAACGGATCCCGCACCAATGCGAACGTCGTCCCCAATTTGGATATTGCCTAAAACCTTTGCCCCTGCTCCAACCACCACGTTTTCCCCCAGCGTGGGATGGCGTTTGCCGCTTTCCTTGCCAGTTCCACCCAAGGTGACGCCTTGATAAATTAGGCTGTAATCCCCCACAATTGCGGTTTCACCAATGACTACCCCCATGCCGTGGTCGATAAACACCCCCCGACCAATCGTTGCTCCAGGGTGAATTTCTACCCCTGTCAAAAAGCGACTGAGGTGGGAAATAAAGCGCGGAATAAATGGGAGGTGCAGACAATAGAGTGCATGGGCAAGTCGATGAAGCGCTAAGGCTTGTAGTCCTGGATAGCAAACCAATACCTCTAGCCAGTTGCGAGCGGCAGGGTCGCGATCGAAGATGATGCGAAAATCGGTCTTCAAAATGTCTAGCACGTCATCAACCCCGGTTTAGCAGATAGACCACCCCTTATCTTAACGTTAGGGCGGGATAGATTTCTGAGATTTGCATGAGTCGTCTACCCTTCCCAGTCATAGAGTGTAGGTAAAATCGTCTACCAATATGCCAGGAGCCCAGACTCCGCCCAATTCTCGATGATCGTAGGTCTCCACATTGGGAATAAACTCTTGAAAATCAGTCAAGTTGACCAATTTATCGCCAAAGTAGCGATAGAGGCTTTCATCAAACCGGAGATTTTCGATCGGGGCAACGATCTCTCCCTGCTCAACCCAAAAACAGGCATAGCGAGTCATTCCTGTCATCCGCCCGGTGGGGCGATCGCTCCAGTTTAAATAATGCAGGTTGGAAACGTAGAGTCCTGTATCGAGGGCTTTGAGCACATCCGTTGCCGCCAACGTGCCCCGTTCCACCTCTGGCGATCGCAACATCTCCTCCCGACTCGCCCCATTGGCAACGGCGTTGTATTCCTTG
>JAAUSV010000307.1 GCA_012032525.1 Leptolyngbyaceae cyanobacterium SL_7_1 | reverse complement strand
TTGGGTACAAGTAGATAGCGGTAGGCGTTGGGATCAGGCTGAACCAGCGGCGGTGAAGGGAGAGGCAAACAGGGATGGGTGGAGTGGGGAATCGTTACCCCTTCAATCAAATCGGATAGATCGGGGGGAGCTTGCAGGACTTGATGGGAGGTCTCTTCAGTAACGTTAAACACCTCTCGCTCAAAACCAGGCATGATTTCCTGCCGTTGCTTGCGCACCTCTGCGCCAAAGATTTCCCGGAAAAGTTCGGGGGTGCCTGCGATCGAAATCGTGGTAGGACTGACTTGCAGGATGCGAAAACCCCGCTGCTTCAAAGCACTACAGGTGGCTTGGATCACCGCATCGTCAGAGTAAAATTCTTGAACATTCTCCTTGGTGATGGACTCAGTGGTTTCAAATAACGATGTTCCACCGAGCGATCGAGGCGAAACCACTGCAATAATCTCTTCTCTCCCATTCGCAGCCATAAAATTCTCTCCAAAACGCATGAGGGCTTATGCAACTTCTACAATTTAGCAAGCTCGATTCCGGTCGTCGGATACCTGTTGGGGTAATTTCGGGGTGTTAGCCAATAGCTATCAGCGATTAGCAAACAGCCAATAGTCAACTTAGGAGCAATCGTTGTGGAAGTTCAACTCGCTGGTTCAGATCTACAAATCTTTAACTGTTTTCCCGTGGTGGTGCAATTGCGTCCCCATTTGCAGCAAGACACCTTTGTCGATCGCGTGCAACGACAGATGCAGGAGGGCTACCAACTGGCATTTATCCAAGCACAAGCTGAGGTAGTGGCGATCGCCGGATTTCGCATGATAGAGAATCTTTCCTGGGGCAAGATCCTCTACGTGGATGATTTGGTGGTGAGCGAACAGGCGCGATCGCAGGGCTACGGCGAGCAATTACTCCAATGGCTAATGGAGTATGGCAAACAACAGCAGTGCGAACAATTGCATCTCGACTCTGGAGTGCAGCGGTTTGCTGCCCATCGGTTCTACTTTCGCCAGCGGCTGACCATCAACAGCTACCACTTTGCCGTGCAACTTGCCTCACCGGATTAATCTCTTCTGATTTCATTTTCTGAAACGTGCACAGCTAACCGTTTATTCATTTCTATACTGAAAATTAAACAACTGCGTTTGGTGGGCGATCGCCTTCCCCTCCAAACGCAATTTTATGGTTGAGGATGTGAAATGAAAAAGATAGTTTCGTTGATGCTCGGTGCCAGCATTGGCATGGCGGGGTTTGGTCTACTAATGGCTCCCAATCCAGCCGTTGCCCAGTCCAACCCAACGCCACCTGAAGTCGGTGAACCGATGACGAATTTGATTGATCAATTAGCCAACACAGAATGGTTGCTTGAAGATTTAACCGGAACTCCTACCACAACGGATGCGCAAACAACCCTACGGTTCGATGGCACCAGCGGCGTATCGGGACGGGGAGGCTGCAACCGCTATCGAGCACAAATCACCTCGCAGGGCGATCGCCTGTCCGTTGGTCCTGCCATTTCCACTCGAATGATGTGCGCTCCGGTAATGATGGATCAGGAAACTCGCTATTTTCAGGCACTACAAGCTGTGCAACGGTTTAGCCTAGAGGGGGATGAGCTGTTGATCTATGGTGAGGGAGAAGAGGCGTCGATGCGCTTCTCGCGCTTAGGTGGGGAGCAGCCGAGCACCGGACAACCTAGCTCCACCCAAGCAGAAGCCCAAACCCTGGTGTTTGTGGAAGGTCGGCGCAATGTGGCGCGAGTGTTTGTCCGCAATGGGCAAACGCTAATGAATGTCTACGACAAGCAGACTCGCACGACTTGGGTGCGGGGCGTGGCGGTGGATACTCGCCAAAATCCAGAGGGAACATATTACACAAACCGCTTTGGCGAAGCTGATATTGTCATCATCGTCCCCACGGCAGAAGAATTGCCGCGATTGGTGATCAACGGGGAGGTCGATCGTTAGGGCGATCGACCTAGTTCTAAAATAAGGGGCATGGCATGAGTAAAGGGCATGGCAGTGCCATGCCCCTACTAGATGGGGAATCCCTTGGAAAATTTAGCCTATCCGATCGCTCCATAGTAGGCAGAGAACCGCTCGGTGCCCTGACGCTGATTCATTGTCCATGCCCAGAGTTGATCACCCATCGAAAAGTGCCACCATTCATTGGGATGCTGACAAAACCCAGCTCGCAGCATGATCTGTTGCAGCAATTGACGGCGATTGTGAAACTCCTTTGCCCATTCCAAGTCAACACCACCGCCTAACCAATCTAAGCGGCTCAAATGCTCAATGGCGTAGTAGTTGGGATAGGAACGGGCAGACAACTCGTCGATTGGTGAGCCCATATCGACGGGGTGGTCATCCTCATTGACTAACGTGATGTCGATCGCCCCGCCTGTGCTGTGGGGGGGCGGAGTCGCTGGGTTGTAGCTGGGAATCGCCCAGAATTTATAAACCTCTTGCCAAATTGCCTCTTTTTCAGCTTCAGACAGGTGAGATGCCTGTATTCCTCTACTTTGCACCACTTTGGCAAAGGTATAGTCCACCATAAACTGCTGTACGGCGATCGGGCGGTAGGCATCAAAAATCTGGATGCGCCAGCCTGGATAGAAATCTTGCAGGTAACTTTGGGCTAAAATCAGCCCTTCCAATACACCCAAGCGCACACAGTAGGGAGAGCGATCGCCATAGGGAGCCGACAAACTGGCGTAGGGATGAGGATCTTGCAGGACAAACAGTTTGGCGGGAAGGGTAATCAGTGGCTCGTCACACTCCAAAATGCGAATTTGGTGGTAGGGCTTGGTTGCAATTGGTTTAACAAATGACATGGTTCAAACCTAATCCTAGTGTTGGGTTACGTTGTTCAGTTACCTTGAAAAACCGATGGTGGTAGATGAATCACGCCCCGTTCTAGCTAGCGCAACTGCCCATACATGCAATTCGTATCCTTCGATAGATTGCGATTCACGGATGATTGTGATTATATTAAGAAAAATTACAGGCTGGCAGTGCTTCGCAAAAATCTTCACGATTTGTGCATACCGACTTGTAGTTCACATCATCCTAACTACCTAAGAGGACTTTTTTAGTGAAATCGTTCCAGAGATTAACCAAAACAGCAGACGAACTATTGATCGCTGAGTTCTTCCGTCGATCTGCTGGCGAGTGGCACTCGGATCGACGCTATTACACCTTGCCCGCTGGCGAGGTCAAGGAAATGACTAGCCTGATTCAAATCCGCTTTTTACAACCCGGTTGTCCAGAGCTACAACAGTTGGCACAGCTACACGGTTTGGCGGATGAGAAAGTGCTCGCTTGCGGAGCGGAGGTGACTTGGAACAGCGCTGAATCGGTTTCAGGACGCAAGCAATCCAGTGGTTCAACCCTATTTGGGGCACTGGGTGAAGTCCTGTACCGCGATCGCGGCTTTGCTACCACCGAACCTGTTACTGCTAGTTTTTATTTCACCAACCCTCAAACCCTGTGTTTGCGAACGGAATATAAAGGCTCGGTGTTTGAGGAAGAACTCAAGTTGATTGGCGATCGCTATCGAACTCGTCAAACCATCATTTCTCGCGCTGGAGCACAGCAAATGATTGGTCAATATCTGGAAAAACGATTGAAGTAGCCACCCTGTCTGCCTACTGTGCTCAGTCAAGTCCAATGGGTTGGGTGAACCAGTAGGCGCGATTTTTATAATTCTCTTACATTTTCTCACAACCGACTGGGTTGCTCGTAAAGTAAGCGTTTGTTTCTAAGCTGTTAGTAAAAAGCTTTCACAAATTGTTTCTTCCTATTTGTATAGAGTGCTACGAACGTTAGTAAAGCACAGTTTTCTGTAGAAAACTTCTGCAATTGATGAGACTATTTTCATCTAAAACCAATTCTCAAAACTTGGTCTACACACCGATACTTAGGATCGCAAATTAATTAATCTGGAATATTTTTGAGAGAAGCGCGGCTGAGCCGCGCTTCTCTCAAAAAATATTCGATTTTATTTTATTTAATCCATGATCCTTAGGGATGTGTAAGTCAATAATGTACCAATGTTCTAACCTGTAGGAGCGCATGGCGATGCGCCCCTACCGTACCACTGGGATTTTATTTTCCCGCACATCCCTTAAACAGGGGCATGGCACTGCCATGCCCTCACAAAACTGGTTTGCTCCTTTAGAGAATTAGCGTAATCCTCGTCTCAGCTTTCAGTTAGAAATGCCCATTCGGTGGCTCTATAGCAATCCTATCTAAATCATGAAATCCTGCCGCCCCAGATCCACGGCTTCTCCAAAAGAAGCCTGGGATCTTTGTTTCACGGTTGATTTAGGATTGCTATATGTCCCCTTTAGATGAATGAAACCAAACCCTCCAAAGCAACATTTTAGGCTGAGCCTAAAATGCCAGGTTCATATGGTTGAAGATGGGAATCTTCAAACCATTAGAGATTACCAAAGCCTTTCTTTTTCTTCTCTTTCTTCTTCTTTTTGGCAGGTGCCCCTTGATAGCCCCGCCATCCTGGACCGCCCCCTTTGCCGCCCCCCATGGCGGGTTGCTCAAAGGGGTTCCCTCCCATTCCCGGCATCCCCGGAAACTCTCCCCGACCCATCTCGCTGCATCAGCGATCGCATCTTTTGAAATTCGCTGACCAACTGACTCACCTCTGGCTCTCCGTAGCCCGCTCCCCTAGCAATCCGGCGGCGGCGACTGGGCGATTTTGCCAGCAGGTCGGGATTTTTCCGTTCCTCAGACGTCATGGAGTTAATCATCGACTCCGCCCGCTTCAGTTTGGCTTCGCCCTGCTCTAGTTGCTCCGCCGACACCATCTTGCCCATGCCGGGTAGCATCTTCATGATGCCGCCGAGGGAACCCATTGTTTTCAGCAATCGGGTTTGTTTGAGGAAATCGGTAAAATCGAACTGTGCCGAGAGGATTTTCTCCTGCATTTTCTCGGCTTCTGCCAGATCCACCTCTTCTTGGGCTTTCTCTACCAGGGTGAGCACGTCGCCCATGCCCAGGATGCGGGATGCCATGCGATCGGGATAGAAGGGTTGCAGCGCCTCAACCTTTTCCCCCACCCCGACAAACTTGATCGGCTGTCCAGAGATTCGCCGCACCGACAGGGCAGCTCCCCCACGGGTATCGCCATCTAGCTTGGTGAGAATCGCTCCGGTAATCCCAATTTGCTCATGGAAGGTGCGGGTGAGGTTGGCTGCTTCTTGCCCGGTCATGGAATCTACTACCAGCAACACTTCATCGGGTTGCACGATTTGTTTAATCTGCGCTAGTTCCGCCATCATGTCCTGGTCGATCTGCAAGCGTCCGGCGGTGTCGATGATCACGGTGTTGACGCCCTCCGCTTTGGCTTTTTCCACCCCCTGACGGGCAATTTCAACTGGGTTGACATCGCTGCCTAGCTCGAATACGGGCACGTCGATTTGTTTACCCAGGGTGATCAACTGGTCGATCGCTGCGGGTCGATACACGTCCGTTGCCACCAGCATGGCGCTACGCTGTTGTTTGCGCAGGTGCAGGGCTAATTTCGCCGAGGCAGTGGTTTTTCCCGTCCCTGCAATCCTGCCATCAGACTACCGTGGGTTTGGTCTCGGCTTCGGCGAGGGGAACGTTGGTTTCCCCCATGATGGCAACCAATTCGTCGTGGACGATCTTGATGAACTGCTGATCGGGACGGACACCGGAAATCACCTCCGCACCCAGTGCTTGCGTCTGCACCTCCGCCACAAAGTCTTTGACCACCTGAAAGTTGACATCCGCCTCCAGCAATGCCCGCCGCACCTCTCGCAGCGCATCTTGAATATTGGACTCGGAGATTTTGTCTTGTCCTCGCAGTTTTTTCCAGGCACCTTCTAGGCGATCGGCAAGCGCATCAAACATGGTTTGTAGGATGAAATGGTCTCAATCCATTCTAGAAGTAATTAGCGGTTAGCGATTAGCTGCTGGCTATCGCTTTACAATCAAGGGGAGTTCAATCTTCTAGCCCTCTGCCCACAATGAATAGTAGCGTTAGCTTGGTGTTGAAAGTATTAGTGCTGTCGGCGGGGTTGGCGATCGCCATTAAATACGGCGCACCTCACCTACCGTTTCCTGCAAACCCAGCGAATGCGATCGTCTTGGCGATCGTGCTGCTACCTAGTCTGGTGATGGCAGCAATTTTGGTGGGGGTGAAGGCGGAAGGATGAATCTCTGTAGG
>JAAUSV010000306.1 GCA_012032525.1 Leptolyngbyaceae cyanobacterium SL_7_1 | reverse complement strand
ATTGCCGCCGCACGATGATTTCCGCCGTATCAGAGCGACGATCGCCCTGGTAGCCATACAACGGCTGAGCGGTCTCATGCACTTCAATCTGGGAAAACCCCAGATCGGCGAGGGCTTTTTGCAGGGCGATCGGGTCTTTGAGCTGGGTGCGAATGGCGGTGAAGTGGGACATGGTGGGATTAGCAATGGGCAATGAATAATGAGCGATTAACAATGAGCGATCGCGGCTCATAGGACGGGCTCCCACCACAACAACCCTAGGGCGATCGCGCCTGCCACCAGCATCAATCCGGCGGGCATGAAGGTACGGGTTTTGCCCAGGCGAATCGCAAACACCACCATCAAGACAACGGTGACGATCGTTGCCAACCACACCCCGGTGCTTACCCCTAGCCGTTGTAAAATGCCCGCAAAGATCAGCAACGCCCCACTGATGGCTCCTGAAATCAGAGACATCTGGCTTTGGGCTTTGCGGTAGCCGATGACGCCCCCCCACTAGCGCGAGAATGCCGTAGGCGATCGAGGCAAGAATGGCTAAATTCATAGGTTGCTCACTCCACTTCAGTGCTCAGGGAAGGGTTAAACGGTTGTAGACTAAACCAGCGAATGCCCAATCAACATTGTCGGAAATGAACAGTCAAGCGTTGCAGTCGATCGAATTGCTTCAGCACCAAGCCGCCTCACTGCTGCTGTATCAGTCTGTGCTGCAAGGGGAAGTTGGTCAAGCGTTTCTTAATGTGTTGCAATCCTTGCGGCAACAAGAGCGTCTCGGCTGCTTGTCTGCCTATGGAGATTGGTTCACTGCCCTCGCGGGGCAACACCACAGTTGGCAAACCTACCTATTGCAGCAAATTCTTCAAGCCGAGAATCCCTTTAGCCAACAGGCTCAGACGATGGAACTGGCAGACCTGCCCAAGGCACTGGTGCTGGCAGCCCGACACGATCTGCGAGTGTTGCAGTCGCTGTCCACCTGCGATGGTCGAGTCCTGGGCGAGTGGGTGCAGACGGTTGCCCAATTGCCCAACCCGCTCCCTGTCTGGCAATTGGATGACGCTGAAACGGGACCGATCGCCCCTGCTACCCCAACCCTGCCTCTCCCCTTTCAGCAGGAATCGGATTGGAGCAACGCCCTCACCGCCATTACCGACTATTACCGCCAGTTTGGCGTGGGCTTATTTGGTAAATATCGTGCCCTGCGTTGGCAAGCAGGAAGTTTGGTGGGCATTGCCCATCCCGATCGCCTGCACCTCGACGAACTAGTCGGGTACGATTGGCAAAAAGCCGCGCTGACCAAAAACACCGAAGCCTTGCTGAGTGGCTATCGTGCCCTGCATGTGTTGCTCTACGGCAGTCGCGGTTCGGGCAAATCATCCTTGGTGAAAGCCCTGTTGCAGACCTATGGCGATCGCGGATTACGCCTGATCGAGGTAGCCAAAGCCGAACTGCAACACCTGCCCGTGATTGTGGAGCACCTGCGATCGACGCCGCAAAAATTTATTATCTTTGTGGATGATCTGTCCTTCGAGGAGGACGATGACGCCTACAAAGCACTGAAGGTGGTGCTAGAAGGCAACGCCACCGCCCGTCCGCCAAACGTGGTGGTCTATGCCACATCTAATCGTCGCCACTTGATCCGGGAATTCTTTGGCGATCGCCCCCGCCCCAGCGATGCCGACGAAGTAAACGCTTGGGATACGGTGCAGGAAAAGCTGTCGTTTAGCGATCGCTTTGGCTTGACGCTGACGTTTGAACCCGCCGATCAGGAGTCCTATCTGGCGATCGTGCGGCATTTGGCAGCCCAAGCCGCCATTGCTCTACCCGTCACCGAGTTGGATCACCAGGCGTTGCAGTGGGCGACTCGTCACAATGGGCGATCGGGCAGAACGGCACGACAGTTTGTGGATTTTTTGCAGGCAGAACTGGGGAATCGGGCATAGCTTGCAGCTCAGCGAGACACCCAACTGCTCATCGTTAAACCTCACCCCAAATTTTTTTGGTCTGTTTCCAAGGAAAGAGGCGATCGGGCAGTCCAATCAGCAAATAGTAGTTAAGTATTACACCTAACTACCCCGCAAACTACGTAGCCGTGTCTCGCAATGAATACCCTGGTTTCAGAGGCAAACTCTGTAATGGATCGAATTTTAGTGGTTGATGATATCGCTGACAACCGATTCCTGCTGCAAACTATTTTGGAAGCAGAGGGATATCGAGTTGACGTGGCAGACAACGGAGCAACCGCGCTGGCAAAGATTGAAGCCTATCCTCCAGATTTGGTGCTATTGGATGTAATGATGCCTCAGATGAATGGTTACGAAGTAACTCAACGGATTCGTCGCAACCCCAATCTTCCCTTAATTCCCATTGTGCTTGTCACTGGCAATGATCCAACAATGGCGGACAGATTAGAAATAGAAGCGGATGGATTTATTCGCAAACCCATCGACTTTGAGCAATTGCTAAATCAAGTGCGATCGATTCTACACCGCGCAAATTAAACTTGCTTTAATACGAAAAAAGGGGCGATCGCCTCGCCCCCAACTAGCTTCACAACTAATGAACTGAGACGCTAACCGATCTCGCCAGTGGCAAACGTGGTAGTGAAATCTCTGCCATTGAGGTCGCTGGCATCAGTATTTCGTAACACCGCCAACACATCTCTGCCAAAACTGATGGTGGTATTGCGCCCTGTCTGTTCAATCTCTAGGTTCCGGAAGCGGATGCCGCGAGACAAGCCCAACCTGTCCTGTCCATTCACAAAGTCGAGGATCGTGTCAAAGCCGCCCCCGCGTTCCAATACAAAAATATCTCTGCCCTGAGCACCCCGCGAGGTATCCCGTCCGGGACCAGTAATGAGGACATCATTGCCTTGACCTCCGTTCATGTTGTCATTGCCGCCGCCGCCAAGCAATACGTCATTCCCCGTTGCCCCAGAGATTCGATCGTTGCCACCCAATCCACTGAGGGTGTCATTGCCAAAACTGCCATTGAGACGGTTGTTGCGGCGATCGCCCGATAGCACGATGTTAAACACACCCTCTTCACGGGAACCCAGGTTTTGAATGCGGCGATCCTTGTCTGGACCCACGTCTGCCTGGGTAAAGGTGCCACTGGTTAGCAAAAATTCTGCTAGGGCATCTTGCTCCGTGCCTGGTCGCGCAAAGGTCGCACTTCCCGCTGCTGCCCCTGCCAACGCAGCCCCATCCAGTGCTCCATTGCGGTTGAGGTCTTCTCCGGCGTCCAACACGCCATTGCTGTTGGCATCTTCGCTGCGGGCTAGGTCCACCCGATTAGCGCGTTGGGGATTGTCGCGCACGATGCGGAAGAAGGGATAGGCATCACCGCTGGAGGTCTGGGTGTTGCCTGCCAGGAAATCTAGGGTAATCAGGCGGAAGGTGCGATTCTCATCGCCCACGATCTGCCCGTTACGCACCACAATATCGGTGAAGTTGCCGTTGGCATTGGTGATGGCGATCGACTGAATCCGGTTCCCCACCGTTGTCACATTGCCATTGGTATCAAGCACCTGTGCCGTCTGAGTGGCGTCAAAGCTAAAGGAGACACCACCGACTTGCGGAAACGCACCGGGAGTTGCACCGGGACGCACCCCCGCTACTCCGTGTTCTAGGATCTCCTTCAATTCCTTGGCGGTGACTGTAATCAAGCTCAACCCATTGTTGAACCGCAGCGAGTTCTCAATGTCCAACTGGGAAATCCGCCCTGTGTCATCTCCAGCCACCAAGGGATTGTCTTGGGGCGGCAGGGTTTGCACATCATTGGGGTCAGTACTACCAGGAGCAGCGGAGATCTCTCCAATAACGTCGCGAATGCCGCCGCCGTTTTTCAAAGAAATGACTACGGTGGAATCGACCTGCTTGCCCAAGGCTAGGTTGGCATCGGCAGTCAGGTTGCCCAGGTTCGTTTCCTGCGATCGCACATCGATTCGCAAGCCATTGAGGAAGACATCGGTGCTCCCAAAGAAGTTGCCATCGCGGGCGGAAATCACATTGCGAATGCCATCGGTAACAGCAACCACGTTTTGGTCTGATACGACGCGAGGATCAACATCCGTGCCGTAAACGCGATCGACTCCGGCTTCATCGGTGGCAAATGCCCCATTCAAGGTGGAGTTGAGGCTGTTGGTGTCTAGGATGCCGTTGTCATCAAAGGTGGCAACCAATCGTCCAACATATCGATAGTTGGCGTCGGTGTTCAGCACCAAAAGGGGTTGACCGTTTGCCGAAGTGCGGAAAATCGGGTAGTCACCCTGATCGGTCGTGCCGGGACGCAAGACATCATCGTTGTCCAACAGAGGACTGTGGGACCCTCCGGCAATGATAATATCCACATCCCGTAGGCGAGGAGCCAGTTCATCTCGCTCAATATTCAACTGCTGCATGTGGGACAGCAGGATAATCTTGTTAATCCCAGCTCCAGTGAGACTGTCAACGCTCGCCTGAATTTCTGCGGCAAGGGCATCGAAATCCGTGGGGTTGCTGGGGTTGACACCGACTAAGCCGGGGGAGGAGATCGATCGTAGAGTAGGCGTGGTTGCGCCTACAATGCCAATGCGCTGATCGTCTGCCGTTCCCTGAATGCCATCGTTGCCAGGCAGCGTAATCACCGTACTCTTGGCAATCTTGCGGGCAATGGTGCTAGCTTCGGCTAGTGGATCGGTAGACAAATCGGAGGCGGCAAATTCCGGTTCGGTGGTGAAGTCGAGGTTGGCACTGAGGTAGGGAAAGTTAGTGCCAGGATTTCCCGACCCGCTGCGAATAATATCGCGCACCTGCCGCGGACCCAGGTCAAATTCGTGGTTGCCCAGAGCAGAAGCTTCAATCCCAAAGGCGTTGAGAATGGCAATGTCACCCCGTCCAATCACCGGAGCGCTAGACGTGCCCAAGCCTCCAACTCCATTCAGTGAAGTATCACTGGAGGCAGTGAGGAACGTTCCAGGAATGTAGTTGTCCCCAGAGGATAGGGTGAGCGTGTTGGGCAGCACGGAGGGTGCCACTGCAAATGGACCTACATTCGTTGTTTGAAAGTTCTCAAGAATTGCAGAAAATCGAACTGCATCATCGATCGCAGGGATACCAGCCTCAAAATCTGAGGCGTGTAATAGTTGAAGGGTAAAAGCCATTTCTGTACCTGAGTGCTCGCAACGGAAGTTATGTTTTTGACTTTTGACCTCCATAAAATCCCATAGAGATATTAACTGGGTTTAATACCAAGGTTAAGCTAGGTTAGGAATGGATTAAGTTCTGATGGTCGCTTCCTCTCTCAATTTCGCTACAATTGAGGGAGGAAGCCTACTTGAGTCATTCTCAGCCAGTTCAGTGATCAAGGCGAATTTGTTGAATTGGCTACAACTCTTAATGTTTAATTGCCATTTATTTCGTTAAGCATCGTTGACTTTATCCATTCAGTCGGAAACCTTGGAGTTATTGGAGTGGTCGCGCCTGTGTCAACATCTGGCGACCTTTGCGGCAACTAAGCTGGGTGCTGTGGCAGCGCGGCATTTGAAAATCCCCGATCGCCTAGACGACAGCTTAGTGCTACTGGCGCAAACTAAGGATGCCTACGAGCTTGAGAGCAAGCTTGCCGCTGGGCTGAGGTTTGATGGCATCCAAGACATTGGTGAATCCCTAGAGCGGGCAGAACATCAGGGGATTTTGGCGGGGGATGAATTGTTGGCAATTGCCACCACCCTAGCCGGAGCCCGTCAACTGCGCCGAGTGGTCGATTCCCATCCAGAACTCTTGGTGTTTAATGCGCTGGTAGCAGAGCTGCGTACCTATCCTGAGCTAGAACAGGAAGTCTATCGCTGCATCGACGATCGCGGACGGGTTACCGATCGCGCCAGCCCCAAACTAGAGGGGATTCGAGAACAACTTCGCCAGCAACGCGATCGCATCCATAGCATTTTGCAACGGCTGATGCAACGCCAAGCTAACGCCCTACAAGAATCCTTGATCACCCAACGGGGCGATCGCTTTGTTTTGCCCGTCAAAGCCACCCACAAAGATGCGATTCCAGGCATCGTCCATGACACCTCCACCAGCGGCGCAACGTTATATGTGGAACCCCATGCCATCGTCGAATCGGGCAATCGGTTGCGGCAACTCACCCGTCAAGAACAAGTCGCCGAAGAGGAGGTACGGCGAGTGCTGACAGACAAGGTTGCCGCGGTTAAGCCGGATTTGGAA
>JAAUSV010000305.1 GCA_012032525.1 Leptolyngbyaceae cyanobacterium SL_7_1 | reverse complement strand
CTCCAGAACTGAAAGCAAAGATCACGACCTGTTTGCAGAAGAATGAACTAGAAGATCTGTACCTGCCCTACCGTCCCAAGCGCCGCACCCGCGCCACGATCGCCCGTGAGAAGGGGCTAGAACCGTTAGCCGCATTGATCAAAGCCAGCAACACCCCAACGGCTGCACCGCTCAACTTGCTCACTGCCGCAACGGAGTATGTATCCCCTGAAAAAGGCGTCACAACCGCAGAAGAAGCGCTCAAAGGAGCGGCAGATATCCTGGCAGAGGAGGTGGCGGAGAAGGCGAACCTGCGGGCGTATCTGCGGGATTACCTGATGGCTAATGGATTATTGACCTCCACGGTGAAGCCAGACCACCCCGAAGGCTCGACCAAGTTTGAGATGTATCGGCAATACCAGGTGACGGTGAAGGCGATCGCTCCCCACAACCTGTTGGCGCTGTACCGGGGTGAGGCGGAAGGCATTCTAGATGTGGATTTGAGCTTTGACGAGACAGCGGTGTTGTCCTATCTAGAGTCCCAGGAACTGCGGGCAAAGCAGCAGGACGTGCGGCAGTTTTACCGGGATTTGCTCAAAGATGCCTTCCATCGGCTGATGAAAACGTCGCTGATTACCGAAGTGCGATCGACAAAAAGAATCGAAGCTGATATTGCTCGATAGCACCTTTGAATGCAAACTTGCGAGAGTTGCTGTTATCGGCTCCGGCGGGGATGAAGCCGACGCTGGCGATCGACCCCGGTTTCCGCACAGGCTGCAAAGTGGCGGTGCTCGACCAGACGGGCAAATTTTTGGAATATCAGACCATCTTCCCCCACCAAGCGGCGGCTCAACGGGTGCAGGCAGGACGCACCCTCACCACCTTGATTGCCAAATATCAGGTGGAATTGATTGCGATCGGCAATGGCACAGCGGGGCGAGAAACCGATGAGTTTGTCACAGAGGTCTTGCAATCTCTAGAACGCCAACCAATCAAAGTCATGGTGAATGAATCAGGCGCATCGATCTATTCGGCGAGTCCGGTGGCGATCGCTGAGTTCCCCGACCAAGACGTCACCGTGCGCGGAGCCATCAGCATTGGTCGTCGCTTGCAAGACCCGCTGGCAGAGTTGGTCAAGATCGATCCCAAGTCGATCGGCGTCGGGCAATATCAACACGACGTTGATCAAAAGTTGCTCAAAAAGAAGTTGGATGAAACGGTAGAAAGTTGTGTGAATTATGTCGGAGTGGATCTCAATACAGCATCCAAAGAGTTGTTGACGTTTGTATCGGGAATTACGCCGACGATCGCTAACAATATTGTTGCCTACCGCAACCAAAATGGTGCCTTTGACAATCGACGACAATTGCTAAAAGTTCCCAAACTCGGACCCAAAGCCTTTGAACAAGCCGCCGGATTTTTACGCATTCGCAACGGCAAAAATCCGCTAGATAACACAGCAGTACATCCTGAAAGTTACCCAGTGGTGGAAACGATCGCCACTGATCTCAAGGTAGCGTTAACTGAAATTACCCAGGTGGGCGATCGCCTAAGGAAGATTGATCTAAAGCGATATACGACTGAGGCGATCGGGGAGCCGACGCTGCGGGACATTCTGGCTGAATTGGAAAAGCCCGGACGCGACCCCCGTGCCGAGTTCAAGTACGCCACCTTCAAAGAGAGTGTAAAGGAAATTTCTGATCTAGCGGTGGGAATGCAACTCGAAGGCATTGTCACCAATGTTGCCAACTTTGGTGCATTTGTCGATATTGGGGTGCATCAGGATGGGTTGGTGCATGTGTCTCAACTCGCCGATCGCTTTGTCAGTGACCCCAAGCAGATTGTCAAAGTGGGGCAGGTGGTGACAGTGTGGGTGTTGGAGGTAAATGAAAACCTCAAGCGGATTAGTTTGTCGATGCGGGGCGATCGTCCGACTGAGGCGGGTGGGAAAGCGGAGCGATCGCCCGCAAAATCCCCTGACAAATCCCCTGCAAAATCCCCTCCCAAACCCACTCCTCCAACCGTGGACGACTTGAAAGCGAAGTTCAACAAAAAACGCTAGAGCAAGCGGTTCGCTTCAAGCTAAACGGTTTAGCGCTGTTTTAGAGCTAATTTATAAAGAGCATCCAAAGACTGCTTAACTTGGCTGAAGAAGATTTTAGGCTAGAACCTGCTGCACGATTGTCCAAGCTTTCAATCATGGTATTATCTTGCTTTTCCACCCGTTTACGTCCTCCACCCGGTTGGCAAATCATCCCAGCCACGACCATCCCACTCGTCAGGGAAATATGCTCTTTATTCGCGGCGAGGAGTACGATTTATGAAAACCATTACGCTTTCAGAAGATCCTGCTGAGATTCGCTCAATGTTTGAGCAGGCCAAAAACACTCAGACTATGCCACTTAATGAAGTCAACGCCAACTTGGTCTGAGCTAGCATCGACCAAATGCGATCGCCAATCCTACAAATCCACTCTCATCAAGCAACCATACTGCTTGATGAGCCATTTTCTAAATAGAGATTGAATCAGCCTCAAAGCAATGGGTGGAAATTTCTGCCTGATGCGTTACGGAAAATCCCCCCAAAGACACCTTCATCAGCACCCGATCGCCCCAACAGTTCTCTTAGAATTAAGACTGAGCTGCTTTATTCCGGGGATTTTCATGGGATTGCGCGATCGCTTTAATCGATTGAGTGGACAAACGCGCTTTGTGGTTTGTCAGATCTTTCTGCATCTGGCAGGACAGGAGGTAGCACCGCTACTGGGTGTGCTAAATCAGGCAGGGCGAAAGGCGATCGACTCCGAAGGCGACATGCAGGTTTTGGGCGAACAACTGGTGCAAGTGTGCGAGAGCCTGTCAGACTATGAACCGTTTTGGCGATCGGCAGCTAATGAGGGTGATGTCCTCTGGGACGAAGGCGACGCGGGCGACTATGTCAGTGAGTTGTTCACTGATTTAGCAGGACGCTATAGCAGCAGTGCGGACGAGGCGATCGAACAGGGGATTGTTAGTGATGACGCCTTTGCCATTCCCGTCACCCAGAATGTTGTCGTGATGATTGCAGTTGCCTTTGAAGGCGAAGCCCCGGAACTAGAAACCAACCTTGCGGATGTTTCCGCCTTGAGAGCAGCCTTGAAGGCGTTGATTAATCTGCACTATCGGGGAACACTCCGAGCCATCCAAATCCATTTTTCTCCTGCCCAGTTGGGTGATGAACTCACCACTGACCATCTAATCGAACACTTCCCAGAACTCATTCCGCTGTAAATTCCTATGATTCGTCAATTTTCCTTAGCTTTGATTGTGCGCAAGCTCTCGATTTCTCTAATGATGTTGACCCTGGTGTGGACAACCGCTGCCTGTTCTGGAGGAGTGTCCTACAACACCCCTCCCCAAGAAGACGTTCCACAAGCGGAGGTGACTGCCCCTGCGACTAGCCCGATCGCCGATGGCGTCTATCCAGTGCAGCAGGCAACCTACGATGACGCTCTAGGGGAGTATGGTCTCGTACTCCTCAATGCTCCCCGACCAATCCTATTCCGCACCGCTAATCTGCAAATGGCGCGGCTGACAGACGAGGAGATTTCTGCGGGCAAAGCCAGCGAACTGCGCGTCGAAAATGGTCAGCCCTCTTTCTACCTCACCCCCGATTTCGGATTGAGTACGTCCACAATGTCACCGAAACCCAAACCAATCCCCAAACCGGACAGGAAGAAGTGGTGATTGTCCGTCAAGAATCCAATTTCTGGACGCCGTTTGCCGGAGCGCTGGCGGGGCAAGTGGTGGGTAATTTGCTGTTTCGCCCTCAATATTACATTCCACCCGTTTACCGACCGGGCGTTGCCCTGGTGGGCTACGGCGGCTATGGGCGCAGCTACAACGATGCGGTGTCGCGCTATCAGTCGCGCTATCAGGCACCACCAGCCGAGTACCGCAATCGCCAGTTTCGATCGAGCGGACGGCTCCGATCAACGTACGTCGTCCCAGCTTGAGCACTACTCCACGTACTAATGTCAATCGTCCCTCTGGGGGTGGATTTGGCAACAGTAATTTGCGTCGCAACAACCGCCAGACCGAGCGGGTTCGCCCATCCGGCGGTGGCTTTGGTAGTTCCCGGCGATCGATGCCCCGGCGCAGAATGGGGGGGAGACGACGGTAGGTTCTAGTCATTAATTGAGTAGAGGGCATGGCAATGCCATGCCCTTACCTAAATCGAAGTAATCTAGGCAGATGGATTTGCCGATTCCACATTTGCGGCGGTTGTCCAAATAAAATCCTGCGGCTCTCTTCGCTCATGGTGGATTGACCATCTACCAGTTGCGCCTGCTCGTAAGCCCGCATCACCGCCGGACGAGCTTGCATAGCTTCAAACCAACGCTTGAGATTGGCAAAGTCGTTGAGATCCTGCTGTTGCCGCTCGTAGGGCACGATCCAGGGATAGCATGCCATGTCGGCGATCGAATACTCCCCCGCTATGTAATCGTTGTCCTGAAGCTGGCGATCGAGCACGCCATACAGACGATTGGTTTCCCGCACATAGCGATCGATGGCATAGGGAATCTTTTCAGGCGCATATTGCCCAAAGTGGTGGTTTTGTCCCGCCATGGGTCCCAATCCGCCCATCTGCCAAAACAACCATTGGATGACTGAGTAGCGATCGCGCACCAGCGTCGGTAGGAATTGCCCGGTTTTTTCAGCCAAGTACAGCAAAATTGCCCTGACTCAAACACGGCGATCGCCTCTCCCCCGTCGGCAGGGACACTATCGATGATCGCAGGCATACGATTATTGGGCGAAATTTTGAGAAACTCTGGTTTGAATTGATCGCCCGCTCCAATGTTGACTGGGATAATGCGGTACTCCAGTTCTGCTTCCTCTAAGAAGATCGTAATTTTGTGACCGTTGGGTGTAGCCCAATAATACAGATCGATCATGATCTCTCCTGTTTAATGGTGCGATCGAATACAAACGCATTGCCAATAAAGCGAGTGCCCTATTTCAACTACCATACCAACAGAATCTGGTTTCGTTAACCGCTAGAACGCCCCTAGCAACAGGTTGCCAAGAAGACCATTGCAATTAATAATTGCAGTTAGAGCGGTTATGTCTGTCCAGGTTTGTATCGCTGTGTCCATACTGCACCCGTGGAAAAAGGGGGAACTCACATGGGTCGTAGGCAATCGTCCACCGGAGCGATCGCAACCATCGTTGCCGTGCTAAGTACCATCACCAATTCGCTGGTGGTCGTCCTGTCCCCAGCAGCGATCGCCCTGCCCAAACAAAATTTTCTAGTTGTCCCCTCAACGGTTGATCTGCTGGGGGTTTGCCAATCTGCGTTGGCACAGCGCATGGGTCGGCAAATTCTGATTACTTCCAACACGCTGCAACCCTCTGTTGTGTTAAGCACAGAGGTGGTTGTGCAGGGGCGGGGAGTGGTTGATAGCGCCAATGACTCCCGTACGTTTGAGTTCAATTGCCAAGTCAACCTTCGCAGTGGACAGCCCACACGAGTCACCCATGCCTACGTTGAGGCTAGCCGCCAACCCATCACCGCCGTAGTCAACACCCCCGAATCGGGCTGCTTAAATCTTCGTGCTGGACCGGGGACTGAGTACCGCCGCACCGGATGTATTGCCGACGGACGTGCTGTCACCTTAAATGGACAATTCACGGGAGACTGGGCACAACTCGGTAATGGTTCATGGGCATATCGCCCCTATTTGCGCATCCCCAACCCCAACTAAACCCGCTTCGGCGGATAGCTTTAGCCCGCTTCCATTCTTCTGAAAAAAGTGGAATATCACAAAGACCTTGAAAAGGAGTTGTTCTAATATAAGATATAAAGTTTCCTGACATCTGCCTTTGAGTTGGTTTGCGGATACGGGTATACAAGCCATGATGTGGGGAGAGGCAGACTGGGTCTTTGCTTCTAAGCATCATTCCAGACTATCAGCTTGCGTTCGCAGTGATTATGGGCTTAATTGCCATTCGGGCGATCGCTTTTTGCCCCAGGGTGCACTACAACAACTGCAAATTTCCTAGCATTCCGTTGACGTAGGGCATCCATCATGCAAAAAGTTTTATTTATCTTGCGCGAGCTGGAAGACAGTGATGTAGATTGGTTGATTCAGACAGGACAACGAGAACAGGTGCCACCGGGAACCGTTTTGATTCACGAAGGTCAACCCGTAGACACGCTCTACATTTTTGTTGGCAGGGGGCGCTAG
>JAAUSV010000304.1 GCA_012032525.1 Leptolyngbyaceae cyanobacterium SL_7_1 | reverse complement strand
TGAGCAGGTAAAACATACCCCCAAATAACCAGAGGTGAAGCCAAAGGGCAAGCCACGCCACTCGATCGCCTGCCCATAGAGGAAATAGCCCCCCATCGCCATCGTTAGCACCAGAAACAGGCGAAACCCCCACAGCTTTTTGTCGTGCAAATACCGCTCGGCAACGTAGATTACAAAGCTGCTAGACACCAAAATGATGGTGTTGATCCGGGGGTCTTTTACGTCTAGCCCGGTGACGCCTGCGGGATACCAATCGGCGGTGGTGGTTTTGTAGACAATGTAGCCCGCAAAGAAACTCAGGAAGATGACGGTTTCCGACAGCAGGAACACGATAAAGCCAAACTTACTATTGCCCGCTTCGTCGTGTTCCTGGACTTCCCGCACCTCTGCTTCAACGTTTTGGGCGATCGCTCTTTCTGCCGTCATGGTCGCTCCTATTCGATAAGGGATTCAGAGTTGGTGGGGCTGGCGGTCGCGTGGGCTGCCACCAGTGGTTCGTTGCTACCGTAGCCGTAGGGCGGTGAAATCACCGTAGGAATTTCTTCAAAGTTTTCCACCGGAGGAGGGGAGGAGGTGAGCCATTCCAACCCGATCGCCCGCCACGGATTATCCCCCGATTTCTCACCCAAAATCCAGGAGCTGACCACATTCAAAATAAACGGCAGGGTAGACATGCCCAGTAGAAACCCGCCTAAACTCGCCATCACATTCCACAGGGCAAACTCTGGATCATAGGAGGCAACCCGACGGGGCATTCCCATCAGTCCTGCTGCGTGCATTGGCACAAAACAGAGGGCAGTTCCCAAAAAGGTCAAGACAAAATGCAACTTGCCCAACCCCTCGTAGTAGAGTCGTCCCGTGATTTTGGGGAACCAGTGATAGAGTCCGGCATAGATCCCTAGAACGATCGTGCCGTAGATTACGTAGTGGAAGTGTCCGACGACGAAGTAGGTGTTGTTGACGTGGATGTCGAGGGGCACCGAACCCAGCATGATGCCCGTGACGCCTGCAAACACAAAGTTGACGATCGCGCCTAGAGCAAACAGCATTGGCGTTGTTAGCCGAATCTTACCGCCCCAGATCGTCGCCACCCAGCCAAATACCTTAATCCCCGTTGGCACGCCCACCAGCATGGTTGTCACCATGAATAGCATCCGCATCCAACCGGGGGTAGCACTGGCAAACATGTGGTGTACCCACACCAGCGCACTAATCCCCGTGATCAGCACCGAGGAAACGGCAATCACCCGGTAGCCAAACAACGGTTTGCGGGCATGGACGGGGAGCACCTCCGAGAAAATGCCAAACACAGGCAGCACCATCACATAGACGGCAGGGTGGGAGTAGAACCAGAAAAAATGCTGGTACAAAATCGGATTGCCACCCCGCTCCGGCGCAAAGAAACTAGTGCCAACCGTCAAGTCCAGCAGCAACATCACCGCCCCCGCCGTCAAAGCAGGCAAGCCATAGAGCTGAATCAACTGCGCAGCTAGAACTGACCAGACAAAGGCAGGGGTTCTAAACCAGGTCATCCCCGGTGCCCGCATTCTAAAAATAGTCGTGACAAAATTGACGGCTCCCATAATTGAGGACACCCCGGAAATTGCCACGGCTAGCAACCAAAGGAATTGCCCGTTGATCAGATTCCCCGTTGGGTTCTGCAAACTGACGGGCGGGTATGCCCACCAGCCCGACTGGGACGGACCTCCTGGGACAAAAAAGCTAGCAATCATCAAGATGCCGACGATCGGGATCATCCAAAAGGACACCGCATTCAGCCGGGGAAACGCCATATCTCGCGCCCCGATCATCAGGGGGACGAGATAATTTCCTAATCCGACTAGAACTGGGAACGTCCAGAGAAATAGCATGATCGAGCCATGCATGGTGAACAGAGCGTTGTAAATTGTCCGATCGACTAGATCGCATCCGGCGTGATTAGCTCACCCCGCATGATCATTGACAAAATCCCGCCGATGAGGAAAAAGACAAAGGAGGTGACGATATATTGGACACCGATCACCTTGTGATCGGTGCTGAAGGTAAAAAAGCGTTTCCAGTTGTCTGGTGCCCCCGGATAGGGTTGGGCACGGGGGACACCCATTACTTCAACAGGAGTGTTGGTCATAACAAAGGATTTCTCAGCTTCTCATAGGAGCGCATAGATGAGTATTAGGCAGGAGGACTGCTAGGTTTTTGTTTGGGAGCGTAGTTCACCATCGGAGCAGGGGCAGGAGAAACCGACTTCCAGCCTCGCACGACCGCCTGTTCGCTCAATCGATCGTATTCTTCCGCCGCTCGGTTGTAGGCAGGGGTTGGCGGTTGGGTGGCGGCATCAGCCAGCCATTGCCGATAGTCCTCCACGGGTTGCACCACCACGTCTGCTTGGTTCGCCGCAAAATAGGTGCCACTAAACATCGAATCCCGTAGTCGATAGGTGCCTGTGCGAATGGGGGTAAATTCAAAATCGATCGTATGGTTAGGCACGATGTCTTGTTTCAAGCGAAAGGCTGGCACATAGAAGCCATGCAACACATCTTCCGATCGTAGGGAAAGGCGAATGCGGCGATCGACGGGCAGGTGTAGCTCCGTACTGGTAACATCGCCATCGGGGTAGTGAAACACCCATGCCCACTGCTTGGCAGTGACATCAATTTCCTCTATCGGAGCGGTCTCCAAGGCAGTTCTAATTTCCCTCTGCGGTGAGTCATCAAAGGGTTCGGCGTAGGCTGGCTCCACCATCTGGGGCATGTGCAAATGCACCAGTTCCATCGGACCTCGGATTGCCATCTTTTGGTAAGTCCGGTAGCTGGCAGTGGAAAGCCCCAAGACAAGGAGAATCGGTACGATCGTCCAAATCACTTCTAAGGTCGTATTGCCCTCAATTGGCGGTCCATCACTGGAATCGTACTTTCCCGCCCGATGAAACAACAGCGAATAGAGGATGGGAATTGTCACACCCAAAAGGACAAAGGTGCCCAACCCAACAAAAATACTAAACAGATCATCAAACAACTTTGCCTCAGCCGCTGCCTCTGGCGGCATCCAGGAGTAAGATTGCTGAGCGACCCACAGGCTAAAAAAACCAAGGAGAACCGCTAAAACAGCAAGCGTCACAATTGCGCGAAGTTTCATGATCAAACCAGCTAGAGTAGAGTAAAAATCGGCAAAACAGAAGCTATAAACGCTGGTTGGGATTGTCGCCCAAACGCAGGAGCTGATCGGCGGTGATGTGAACGCCAAACTCACCCCCTAGGTGAGCACCCAGCGTCCCTTGAAGGAACATCAACACGAAGATTGCCAAGCCCGCTCCCACATAACTCCACTGTACTTGCCTTGACATATCTTTGCGCCAGCGATATCGTTGAAAGCCTCGCCACACAGTCATCGCCACAATCAGGAATAGAAGGGCAACCCCCCCTACCCCGTGCCAGACCATGGTTTCCATCGCCTGCAATCCCCAAGCGCTTTTGACAGCAGTCAATGGTTCTGCTAACAGCATTTCATACAAACCGCTGGCGATCGTAAAAAATGTGATGATCGCAGCAGCAAGAACGTTGTACCAGCCAACGTCAAACAAGCCAGAGCGAGTTACGGGAATTGCCAAATACCGAAACACCGCTTTTTCCACCGGAAACAGCAAGCCGACAATATCAAAGGCGATCGCCGCAATAAATAATCCCAAAGTCAAATGCACTAGGTTGGGGTGAATCGGCACAACGTAGGGCAACCCATTTGCGCCAATCTGATCACTCAGTTGGTTGATCAGTTCGGTATCCATCACAGCACTCCTTCTCGTGTGGCTTCAACAACCGGAACGCTGTGCAATCCATAAACCCAAACCAGCAGATCACCCAGATAGGTTTGGGCAATCACCAATACCACCAGCACTACACTGGCAGCGAGATAGGGAATGGGGAGGGGTTTATTTTGCGATCGAATTACGTAGCGCCAACCCGTAACGCCTGCTAAAATGCCCGACAGTGACCAGCCTAGTAAGGTGTGGAGATTGAGCACCGATTCTGAGGCACTGTAGGGTTCCGAAAGACCTGCTTCAAGTTGACCAAAGATCACAGCGATAAAAATAGAGACTGTGGCGAAGGCTAAATTCCACCAACTCACCTCATACAAACGCACGTTCTTGGTAAAATAGGCGACAATGTCGCAAAATACAGCAAACAGCACCATTGCAATTACAAAATGCACCACGATCGGGTGAATTGTATCGGGGTAGGGAAGATTGTGCTCGTTCAGGGGCGGAAGATATTCAAACACAGGTTCTTGGGGATGTAAATGAAAACAGTGCTAGTACTGACCCTATGCTAGCTTACTGGCTGGGCGCACCCCTTACTTGTAAAACCTAGAAACCCCGATCGGAAGGGATCTTTATCATTTCTTCCACAAACTGTGTAGCTTTCTCTATGCATAGCGAAAAAGCTGGAGATGGTTAGTAAGGGCTATTGAAAAGTCATTGATCGTCAGGATGAACTTGAGGTAAAAATGCTTTCACGCAAACGGCATTGGTTCCGCACGGTGTTTCAGTTGAAAGGGTCTGTGGTTCCAGCCGTTTTACCTCGTGCGTTGGTCTGTGGATTGGTGGGGGGGGGTGTTTCCATTTTGCATTGGGCAAATATCCCCGTTTCTCTACCAATTTTGGCTAGTTTGATTCCCAATATTGTGTTGGGTTTAATGTTAGTTTTTCGCACTAACACTGCCTACGAACGCTTTTGGGAAGGTCGGCGATTGTGGGGTGGCATTGTGAACACATCGCGCAATTTAGCCCGTCACATTTGGGTGGCAATTCCAGAAGAATCCTCTCAAATTCACTACGAAAAAACGGTTGTCCTCCACTCGATTGTGGCATTTGCGGTGGCAGTAAAATTACATTTACGTCAAGAACCTGTGAATCAGGAATTGGCGGATCTATTGCCGCGATCGCAATACCTCAAGCTCAAAGGCATGAACAATCCGCCGCTGGAGATTGCATTTTGGATGCAAGACTATCTCCAACAGCAATATCAAAACGGTCGATTGCAGGTGATTCAGCTAACAGAAATTCAAAAGTTAATTAATTTGCTGATTGACAATTTGGGTGGTTGTGAGCGCATCTTAAAAACGCCCATTCCCCTCGCCTATGCCATTCACCTCAAGCAATTGTTGCTGCTCTACTGTCTGAGCCTGCCCTTCCAATTGATTGAGTCCTCTGGCTGGTGGACCGGGTTCTTGGTGATGCTGATTAGCTTTACTTTGTTTGGCATTGAAGAGATCGGTGTAGAGATCGAAAACCCGTTTGGCAACGATCCCAACGATTTACCCCTTGATGCTATTTGCAATACCATGATGCGTAACATTGAGGATTTGATCTCGTTGACCCCCGGCAGTAGTTCGCAGCTTCTAATCATGCCAGAAACCCAACCTTTGGAGTTTTAAGCCGTTTTATAGAACAGTTTCCAGCGGGGGAATCTCCACCCACTGGCGAGTTTGGTGCGATCGCTCAGTCAACTCCATCAGCAATTGGGAATACACGCCTTCCTTGAGAGATGGCGCCAGCGATCGCCCCTGCCCAATCCCCTGCACCCATCCATCCACCACCCGGATAAAGGGAGCTAGTCGTCCGTCCTCGTAGGTTTTGGGAAAGGCTAACCTTTCTGGAATGGCGACTTCCACCAACGGTTCCCCCGCTGCCGCCCCCCACAGTTGAAAGCCGTGGACATAGTCTTTGAGATTGGGATTGCCTAGCACGAGCGTACCGCGATCGCCATAGACCTCCACCCAATGCCCCCTCCCTTGGTGAGTGACTGAGCTAATCAACACCTGACAAAGACTGTTGTTTGCCAACTCTAAGGTAATGCTACAGGTGTCGTCTGCATCGACGGATTTCAATTCCCCACTGATTGGGTCAGGGCGATTGAGGATGGTGGTACTGAGAGAACCACACAAGCGTTGCGGCGCTCCAAATAGCCAGTGAATGTAATCGAACACATGGGAACCCAATGCGCCCAGCATGCCACCCCCCTGCGATCGTGCGAGTACCAATTCCAGGATCGACCCGGATCGGCTCGACTGGGAACGAGGCAATCGATCTTGACCAATCGTGGTTGTCCAACAAAGTTTTCAGCCAATAATTCGGCGCACCGTTGCCACGCTGGCACAAAGCGAAATTCAAAATCCATACTGGTGATAGCCCGGTGGGATTGGGCTAGATGATAA
>JAAUSV010000303.1 GCA_012032525.1 Leptolyngbyaceae cyanobacterium SL_7_1 | reverse complement strand
TTTAAGGTGTAAGGGATACCCCTATGGCGATCATTCCTCCAAACAACCCAACCCCGATCGCGCCTCTCACCAATCCAAAAACAGTCCAAGGCACCCTTGGAGGAAGACGCCCTGCTGCAACCCCAAGTGACCGCCGACGAGTTGGGCAAGGCAGAAGAGGGAGTGCGCCCACGGCGATTAGCCGATTATATTGGGCAGAAAGATTTGAAGGATGTATTGACGATCGCCATTCAAGCCGCCCAAGCCCGCAAGGAGACGCTGGATCACCTGCTGCTTTACGGTCCACCGGGCTTGGGAAAAACCACCATGTCGCTGATCTTGGCGGCAGAAATGCAGGTGGCTTGCAAGATCACCAGTGCCCCCGCCCTGGAACGTCCCAGGGACATCGTAGGGCTACTGGTGACGCTGAAGCCAGGAGATATTTTATTTATCGACGAAATTCACCGTTTGCCCAGGGTGACGGAGGAAATTCTCTATCCAGCAATGGAGGATTTTCGGGTAGACGTAACCACGGGCAAGGGGCAGAGCGCCCGGACAATGAGCATTCCCTTGCACCGTTTTACGTTGGTGGGGGCGACGACGCGGGTAGGGGCGTTGACTTCGCCCTTGCGCGATCGCTTTGGCTTGGTTCAACGCTTGCGATTTTATGAATTGGATGAACTCACCCACATTATTTTGAGAACAGCGGGAATTCTCCACACTGCCATTAGTGCTGATGGGGCGACAGAAATTGCTCGACGATCGCGGGCACTCCCCGGATCGCCAATCGACTGTTGCGACGGGTGCGGGATTATGTGGAAGTAAAAGTGCCGGGAGCGGAGATCAGTGAGGCGATCGCCGCTGAAGCTTTGGAACTGTTTAATGTCGATCCCTGTGGTCTAGATTGGACCGATCGGCGGTTGCTAACGGTGATGATCGAACCTACGGCGGTGGTCCGGTGGGGTTGGACACGCTGGCGGCGATTACGGGGAAGATGCTCAGACGATCGAAGAGGTCTATGAACCCTATTTGATGCAGATCGGCTATTTGCAACGCACCCCACGCGGTCGGGTTGCCACGGTTCACGCTTGGCAGCACTTGGGCTATCAGCCGCCAGAGCGACAATTGACGTTTCTCAATGCCCCAACTCCCTAGAGCTTGTCTTGTGGGGTTAGACCTCTTGCCCACCGCCCAGTCCGGACGGCAAGACGTTCGTGGGTCTCAGTATAGGCATCGGCTAATTACCAAAAATTATGTGCGGGGCTGATGGGTTTGCGATAAGCTTCTTTAGTGTTCTTCAAACGGGTTTCTATGGCTATTCTCGATTCTCAAGGGCGCCTATTTGGTAGAGCCAGCATCCTTGATATTGGTGCCGCCCTAATTATTTTGTTGGTGGTGGTGGGGATTTTCTTTTTCCCAGGCACGTCTGGCTCAGTAGCGCAGTTGGGCACTTCTAATAAAACAATCGAAGTGGATGCGATCGTCCGAGGTTTGACGGTGCGCGATCCGCAAGCCTTCATGGACGAGATTGGCAAATTGGGCAGTACCAATGTGATCATTCGCAACCAACCCCACGGACAAGTGGAGGTCAAGGAAGTCATTCCCCTGCCGCGCAGCGTCGCCGTTCCCCAACCCGATGGCACCGTCAAATCCCTCCCCGACCCCCGCCCAGAGCTAAACTATACCGCAGACATGCTAATTACCCTCTCCGGGGATGCCCAGATCACAGACGACGGAGCGGTGATGAGCAATAACAAGGTGAAAATCGGCACCCCATTAGAATTAGAAGGAAAGACCTATCGGTTTAATGCGGCTGTTGTCGGGGTTAGAATTCCGGAGTAAGGTATGAGCGTAGCGGTAATTAAGTTCTCCTCAGAAGATTGCGGATTGTGCCACAAAATGTCCTTTTATGACCAAAAAGTGGCAGAGGAATTGGGGCTGGAGTTTGTCGATGTCAAAATGCAAGATACGGCAGCCTATCGCAAGTATCGCAAGATTTTGTTGACCCAATATCCTGACAAAGCCGAGATGGGCTGGCCCACCTACATTATTTGCAGCGCTCCCGAAGGCGAGTTTAAGATCATCGGCGAAGTCAAGGGTGCTCATCCCAAAGGAGAATTTCGCAGTCGCCTGCAAGAGGTGATGGCGGAACTGAATTAGGTGGTTTAGTCCGATCGCAACGCAGTTACTGGATCGAGCCGACTGGCTTGCAGAGCAGGGACAAAGCTTGCCCCCACCCCGACCAACACGGCGGCTCCCAAGGAAAGGCTGGCAATGCGCAGGTTAAACGCATAGGGCAATTCAAAGGTGTCGGCGACCACCACCGTTAGCCCGTGAACCGTGGCGATCGCCACGGTTCCCCCCACCACACTCAACAGCGTTGCTTCCAAAATAAATTGCAACATGATTTCTTGTTGAGTCGCGCCGATCGCCCGCTTCAAGCCAATTTCGCAAGTCCGCTCGGTGACAGCGGCAATCATAATATTGGCAATGCCAACCCCGCCAACTAGCAGAGAAATCACCCCCACAGCGGCTAACCCCTTCGATGCCATTGCCAGGGTTTTGTGCTGTTCCTGAATATCATCTGCGTTGTTCCACAGATAAAACTCCGATTGGGGGAAGCGCTGTTTGAGCAATTGTTCGGCTTGCTCCTCCATTGCCTCTAGATCGTCTAATCGGCTGGGACGCAGGCGAATCGCGCCCACATCCCGATCGCCCGTCAGCGCACTGTAGAAGCTCATGGGGATAAACATCTCTCCCTCCAGCGTTTCTTCCTCGGAGCCGGGTTTGGTAAGAATCACTCCAACCACTGTGTAGGGTTGGCGATCGGCATACAACACCTTACCCACCGGACTCGTCCCCTCAAATAGCTGAGCTGCCAACACTTGATTGATCACCGCCACCGGGCGGTAGCTGGTGAAATCTCCCTCAGTAAAAAATCGCCCCTCCTGCATCCGATAGCCCGATGTTTGTAACATCGCCTGTGACACGGCTAGGCGCTGGGGTCAGCTTCTTGATCCTGATACAAAATGGGACTGCGGCTCGACCACCACTGCACCGCACTGAGGGCATCTAACCCAGTCAAACGGTTCTGAAGATACTGCAAATCCGCATCGTGCAGCCGTGCCCGTTTGTCGGGGTTGGGCGACCACTCCGGAAACAGGGTAATTTGGGGCGCTTCCCGCGCCGCCAGACGATCGGCAATCACCGCCCGACTGATGGCATCGACTTGCAAGGTAGCACTGACCGAAGCAACCCCCATAAACACTCCCAAGGCGGTGAGAAACGATCGCAACGGATTTCCCAAAAGCGATCGCTGAGTCAGGTGAAGTAGATCAAACAGTTTGAGACTCATAAAAAATTTGCCAATAATAACCAATCGCTAACCGCTAATCGCTAATTGCTAATCGCTAATTGCTAATCGCTATTAGCTGTAGAAGATTCAACCAGAACAGGAGTGTTAGGTTCCAGAGTACCTTCGACAGGCGGAAGGGCAACCCGATCGCCCACTCTCACCCCATCAGTAATCTCAACAGTAGTCAGCCCTTCTAACCCCAAGGTGACGGGTTGACGCTGCACCGTTTCTGCTTCGTCCACCACCCAAACAAAGGGTTCAGAGCCAGTGCGCTGGATGGCTTCGATCGCCAGTGTGGGAACATCTTGGCGTTGTTCTAGGACAATTTCCACATTCACCTGGCTACCGGGAATCAGGGTGCGGGTGGGGGTGTCTAGCCGGATGGTGGTGGGCACGGTGGCTTGGGCGGCGTCAGAGGATTGGTCATCGTTCGATCGCACTGCCTGGGGATAGAGGCTCTGCACCCGCCCGCTGTAAATCTCTGCCTCTGGTCCAATTACACTCACCCGCGCCAGTTGATTTAGCCGTACCCGATTGGCATTCAGGGTAGACAGTTGCAGTTTCACCAACTCCTGCACTGGGTTGCCCAACGTAAGCAGTTCCGTACGCAGTTCGACGCCATCGCCATCGTTCACACTCACGCCCAAGATCATGCCATCGATCGGAGCAGTCACCACGGTGTCTTCCAGTTGTTGCTGAGTGCGCTGGCGTTCGAGTTCCAGGGTTTGCAATTCCAGCGTGGCGGTGCGGGCGGCGGTTTGGGCATCGCGCAGTGCGGTTTGAAATTGACTGACCTGGATTGCTTGATCTTGAACGGTCGATTGGGCGATCGCCCCCTCTACTGCTCCCCCCTGTAACGCCTTCAGGCGCTCTTGGGCAATTCCCAGTTGGGCTTGAGCTTCACTGATCTGCTGCTGACTGCGGGCAAGGGTGAGTTGCTGCTGAGTAATTTTTACCTGCTGTTCTAGCAACGCCGTTTGCCGTTCGGGGTTGCGCAGGGTGAGTAAGACTTGCCCCGCTTGCACCCGATCGCCCGGTTGTACCAACAGTTGCTCCACCGCTCCCTCTGCGGGGGAAACCAGGGTTTGTTGTCCTGCCAATTCCACCGTGCCACTTTCATTAATACTGGTTTCCACTGTGCCCCACTCAACGGTGATCAGGCGAACGGCAACTGCTTCCGCAGGGCGATCGAGCCTCCACGCATAGGCTGCCCATCCTGCCAAACTCAATACTGCCAATGCCCCCGACCCAGCCAGCCACCGCCAACCGGATGGTAATTTCCCGCGCTTCGGTTGATCAAGCATGATAAATCGATTGGTAGATGACCCGATGATGCAAATTTCTACACGTCCGCTTCCTAGCTTCCCTTAAAAAGTGGCAACGATGTTAAGGATCATGGATTAAATAAAACCGAATATTTTTTGAGAGAAGCACGGCTCAGCCGTGCTTCTCTCAAAAATATTCCAGATTAATTAATTTGCGATCCTAAATAAAAATTGGTAGCGGGTTGAGGGTAGAGACGGCCATGCTTAAAACGCAAGTTTCTGGAATAAATTGGCGACAGGCACGGTAAATCCAGGAATCACCTCTTCACCATCTAACGAATCAGCGGATTTGAGCAGGCGATCGGGTTCTTGAGCACAGCGATAGATCAATACGTAGTGCTGGGTTGGGCTAATAACCCAAACCAATCGAGCACCATTCTCAAAATATTCTGTAATTTTGTCATCAATTTCTTCAACAGTGTTGCCGGGGGAAAGGATTTCGATCGCCAAATCAGGCGCACCTTCAAGGAAGCCCGTCGGTAATTCTGTCATGCCTTGCAATCGCTCTTTGGCAAAGAAGGAAATATCAGGAGACCGTTTATTGCCACTCTTCATCTTAAAAGCAGTACTGGAGTCAAACAATGCCCCCAGTTTTTGAGCACTGACTACTCCAAATAAAGCAGAACTCAGGACAATAGCAATATTGCCGTGTAGTGCCCCTGAATTGCCCATGTCGATTAAATCTCCATTCACAATCTCATAGCGATGACCATCTTTTGGCAGTGCCATGAACTTCTCGTCTGTCCAGACCTGCTTTTCGGTTTTTGCTTGAGTGGAGCTAGACATAAGTAAACTCCCTTTAAAGTTAAAGCTAGGTTATACCGTTCCACAAGCTCTTAAGCTCAAACTGTAATGTTCTACCTCTGTCACTCGGAGGTTACTTGGATTGATAGGGGAGCCAGTCTTCATCCAGGGCTTGCTCTAGGGTAAAGTCTGGTTCTGGGGGAATCAGGTTGACATTCAATCCACTCGCTTTGAGGAAAAGTTTTCTACCATTCTTGTACTCAGTCACAAAATTTTCAGTGAGATAGTTTCTAAGGCTAGGACTATCTTTGAGAATGACTTGAATTTCCAAGCGAAAATTAGCAACTTCTGTATCCCAGCCTCGCCAGCATAATTCTCGCTCAGACTCCCAATACTTCATCTTCAGGAAATGTTCGCACAATCGCATCAAATAGCTGGAGAGGGAGCGTTTGTCACTTTTACCTAAGCTTTCAATCTCCTCAATTAAATTTTCCAGATCAATTGTGTTGAAATCATTGGCTCGTAACTGCGCCACTGTTTGCTCTAGCCAAAGTTGGTAGTCTGTGTCATACAACGATGTTGGTTTTACGTTGACTTCCGATGTCATGATGAAAATTCTCCTTGTTCGCGATCGCCCCACTCAACAAACCCATCCTTACCACACACTAGATCAAGATCCGTCTAAGCGCGATTCCTACCGTTCCGCTCTAGTAGCGCGACAAGCCTAATTTCGTAGGTTGGTGTTGAGCGTAGCGAAACCCAACAATCCTTCTAAGTGTTGGGTTTCACGCTGTTCAACCCAACCTACGCGACCCAACATTTTAGACTGGA
>JAAUSV010000302.1 GCA_012032525.1 Leptolyngbyaceae cyanobacterium SL_7_1 | reverse complement strand
TGTCTGAAGCCGCATTCGAGATTACAACTGAGCCAGCCTCCTTTCACACTCCTGTCTTGGTTCAGGAAGTCTTGAATGGGTTAGCCATCCGCGCTGAAGGATACTACCTGGATGCCACAGTCGGCGGTGGTGGGCACAGCTACCAAATTTTGCAAGCCGCTCCCCAAGTGCAGATTACGGCGATCGACCAAGACCCCCAAGCCCTCGCCGCCGCCCAAGCTCGCCTGCGGGAGTTTGGCGATCGAGTGCGGTTTCACCACAGCAACTTTGCTGACTATGAGCCACCGTCCATGCAATTTGACGGAATTCTGGCTGATTTGGGAGTCAGTTCTGCTCAGGTCGATGTTCCTGAGCGGGGCTTTAGCTTTCGCCACAGTGCTCCGCTGGATATGCGCATGGACCCAACCCAATTGCTCACTGCGGCGACAGTGGTCAACACATGGCAGGAACCCCAGCTTGCCCAGATTTTTTTCACCTACGGGGAGGAGCGGTTGTCGCGGCGGATTGCCCGCCGGATTGTGGAACAGCGTCCCTTTCACACCACCACCGCGCTGGCAGAGGCGATCGCCGCCTGCGTGCCCGCCAAATATCGCTATGGACGCATCCATCCCGCCACCCGTGTGTTCCAAGCCCTGCGGATTGCGGTGAACCGGGAACTGGAGGTGTTGGAAACCTTACTACACAAAGCCCCCAACTGGTTGAAACCAGAGGGACGCTTAGTGATTATTAGTTTCCATAGTCTGGAAGATCGATTGGTAAAACATGCTTTCAAAGATTCACCCGATCTGTTAGTGATTACCAAGAAACCGATCGAGGCGCAAGCCGATGAAGTTCGCCACAATCCCCGATCGCGCTCTGCCAAACTGCGAGTGGCACAGCGCTGCACCAAAGAACTGGACTAAACGGAGCAACTCACTAGCGATCGCATCATGGCTAACCCTACGTTTAAGGATCACTTTTCAGACCACGCGCAGAATTATGCCAAATATCGACCTGGCTATCCCACTGTTTTATTTGACTATTTGGCAACGTTAGTTGAGAGACCTGAGGTGGCGTGGGATTGCGCCACAGGGAATGGTCAAGCAGCCCTAGGGTTGGCAGCGCATTTTCCCACTGTCTACGCCACCGATGCCAGCGCCGAACAGATTGCCCATGCTTTTCCCCACGAACGGATTCACTACCGGGTGGCGTCCGCAGAGAGCAGTGGCTTAGCCAATTGCTCGGTGGATCTGGTGACGGTCGGCTTAGCCCTGCATTGGTTTGATCGAGAACGGTTCTATCAGGAGGTGCAGCGAGTGGTGAAGCCGGGCGGGCGATCGCGGTCTGGTGTACAGGGCGATTTCAGTTGCCTAGGGCAACTGCCCCGGTCAACCAAGCGCTAGAAGCCTTGCACACCCTCCTCGAACCCTTTTGGTATCCAGAAATTCAACTAGTCGTCGATCGCTATCAAACCCTACCTTTTCCCTTTGACGAAATTTCTCCACCGCCCTTTACTCGAACCGAGTACTGGACAGTCAACGATCTGATTGGCTGCATCACCACTTGGTCTTCAGTCCACCAACTGATCCGACAACAGGGAGAGACCGCGCTTAACTCTCTCCTGCACACCCTCCAGACCGAGTGGGGTAATCTCAATACCCAACCAATCTGCTGGGATATTTATTTGAGGGTGGGCTACGTTACTGACTCAACCGCTCTAAGCTCAAGCTAAAGCTGAATGGCATAGACCCAATCTTGATAGCGGGGATCGCGATTTTCGGTGATGGCGGTGAGATGGTCTCGCAGTGTGTGGGTGATTGGGCGATCGCTGGGCAATTCGTAGCCCTCAATACGCCGTACTGGCGTGATCCGTGCTGCTGTGCCGCTGAGGAAAACTTCATCGGCAATCAATAGCTCGGTTTTATCGATCGATCGCTGCACCACCGGAATGCCCAAATCCCGTGCCAGCGTTAAAATGCTGTCTCGCGTAATCCCTTCCAAAATATCCTGATCAAACCCTGGAGTCAGCAATTGTCCGTGGCGAACAATGAAAATATTCATCCCCGACGCTTCGCTCACCTTGCCCTGGGAATTCATCAAAATTGCCTCATCAAACCCTGACTCCACCGCCTCAGTTTTTGCCAATGACGAAGTAATGTAAGCCCCGGAGATTTTTCCACGCAAGGGCAAACTGCGATCCTCCTGGCGATACCAGGAGCTAATGCGGCAGGTGACTCCTTCGGGAGAGAGGTAATCGCCCAACTCTAACCCATAGACAAAAAAGTCTTTTTCGATCTTATGCAGGCGCGGTGCAATGCCTAAATCTGAGGTATAAACCAGTGGTCGAATGTAGAACGGTACGGTCGGACGGTTCTTTTTGACAAAATCGACGATCACAGACTCGATTTTGCTGGCAGGCAAGTCAAATTGGAGAAACTTGGCGCTTTGGCTGAGTCGTTGACAGTGGCGATCGAGTCGAAACAACAAAATTTGGTTGGGATTTTGAGGATCGGGCAAACCCCGCAACCCACCAAACGCAGCGGTTCCATAGTGCAACGCATGGGTGGCAACTGAAATTTTTGCCTCTGTAAAGGGCACAAATTGATTTTGGAAATACGCAGTTTCTAAAAAATTATGCATAGGGAAATGCTCCTTGGGATGGATGCCATTTTAATCACAAACCATGGGCTTCGTTTGAAACTTGAATCAAGATCTCATAAACCAGTCCGGAAATCTCAACTTAATTCCAGAGAATGTAGGATGAGGCTAGTTGATGACACGGTCGCCCGATCTGGCTTGGTATAGGAAATCACATTAACTATGGAAGCACGTCTCAATGGCTGCGTAGAAGCATTGCTCTGCCCCAGCCAAACTAGACCTTCCAGTAGATCTCCCATACTCCGCTCTTCCAGAATAGGCTGCTTTGTACCCTTGTCAGGGTCGAGTGGGTCTAGGGTACTTTCTTAGTTAAAGCACTTTTTGGATTGCAAAATACAGAACGCCAAACTCCGTAATGGTTTTTCCCTTTAAACCACAAGGAGTTCAATTGGGTGATTTGCTTGCAATATGGCGATCGGGTGCGGCTGGCAGAGTTTTACCGAACAACGGAACCCCCAATGACTGAGGCAAATATCCCAAAACTCAGCTTAATGGTTGTTGATGACGAGTTAGATAACCTGGATTTGCTCTACCGTACCTTTCGACGCGACTTTCAGGTATTTAAAGCAGAAAGTGCCCTGAAAGCGCTACAACTCCTAGAACAGGAGGAAATGGGAATAATCATTTCCGACCAGCGCATGCCAAAAATGAGCGGGACTGAGTTTTTGAGCATTGCGGCGGAGCGATTTCCCGACACCATTCGGATTTTGTTAACAGGCTACACCGATGTCGAAGATTTGGTTGGAGCCATCAATACTGGGCGAGTATTCAAATACATTACCAAACCTTGGAATCCTGACGATCTCAGAGCAGTGGTGTACCAAGCTGCCGACGCCTATCGACTGCTCAAACAACGCACCCACGAGTTGCACCGTGCCCTTCGGCATGAGTCCCTATTCAACACCATCACTACAGCCATTCGGGAATCGCTGGATTACACTAGCATGTTGCAAACCATCGTGGAACGGTGGGTAAAAGTTTGAGGCAGATGTCTGTGTCCTATGCCCGATCGCTTCTGATAGTTTGACAGCAAACTCCCTATCCCTCAGCCCTTCGTCTTTTGTACCACAACGGTTTATCTATCAAGCTGATGGGGTGGTGTTACCCCCGATCGCTCCCTGGAATGGGCAGATGGAGCAACAGCCGATCGACCCCCCCAGCGAGATTCAGCAGATCGTGATGGAGCACGACACTAGGGCGATCGTTCAACTTGTCATTCCCTTGATCTACCAAAAAGAGCCACTAGCGCTCATGACCCTCTACAAATCCACCCCCCTACTGTGGAACCACGACGACCTTCGCCTGTTGGAGGGGGTGTCTGAGCAAGCTGCCCTCGCCCTTTTCCAAGCCAAACTGTATCAACGCATTCACCAGCAGACGGAGCAGATGCGAGCTGAGTTGGAAGTCGCTCGGCAAATCCAAACGAATCTGCTGAGACAAAACCTCCCCCAATCCGACAAAGTGAGAGTCCAAGCCTGCTGTCATGCAGCTCGTGAAGTGGGAGGAGATTTTTTTGAGGTCTACAGCCATCCCCAAGGCGATCTTTGGTTAGCCGTGGGGGATGTATCCGGCAAAGGAGTGCCCGCCGCGTTATTTATGGCAAGTGCGATCTCGGTTTTGCGGCGAGAGCTTTCCCAAGAAGCCCCTGCCGCACCCGATCAATGATGAAAAACCTCAATCACATCCTCTCGGCGGATTTGGTTAAAAATAACTGTTTTATTACCCTGGTACTAGCCCGCTATACTCCTGGCTCTGGGGAACTGGTCTATGCCAATGCGGGACACATTTATCCACTTGTTTGGTCGCACCGCCAAGTCACTCCACCTTTACAGAACACATTGGCGATCGAGCCGCCCACCTATCTAACAACACGAGGCGTACCCCTGGGGATTTTGCCAGTTTGGGAAGCCCCACCAGGGCATTTAAAGTTACAGTCTGGAGAGGTATTGCTGATCGTCAGCGATGGAGTTACGGAAGTCACGGTTGCAAACCCTAACCTTGAAGAGAAAAGCACAATGCTGCATCAAACCGGGCTGTGGCAACTGCTCCTTCAGCACCAAGGAGCGTTGGATTTGGATCAGCTTTTGGCTTGCATCCAGGCTCACAATCAGACCCAGGAAGACGATCAAACCCTACTCTCCCTGGAGGTTCTGTAGTTGTGAGAACTGAACTACATGTACCGAGCGATCTAAAATTCCTGTCGATTGTGGAGAACTGGTTGCTGGGTGCACTGGAGGTAGAGTTGGGCGATCGAGTCGATTGGCCCCGCCAAGCCAATCGATTGCGGCTGGTCTTGGTAGAAGCCTATTCCAACGTAGTTCGCCATGCCCATCGCAATCGCCCCAACCTGCCCGTTCTTCTACGACTAGAGTTAAAAAACCGCGATCTGTGTCTAGAGGTTTGGGACTACGGTGACGGGTTTGATCTGTCCACCTATTTGCCTCCCACTCCCCACGAGTACCACGAAGGCGGCTATGGTTGGCTGATCCTCAATCGCTTAATGGATAAGGTGGAATACCGCTTGCAGGTCAATGGCGGTAATTGCTTGATGCTAGAA
Organism: Leptolyngbyaceae cyanobacterium SL_7_1; assembly: GCA_012032525.1. GTDB lineage: Bacteria > Cyanobacteriota > Cyanobacteriia > Elainellales > Elainellaceae > JAAUSV01. Next base: position 1,045 of record JAAUSV010000302.1, on the reverse strand, counting down.
ACAACCCTACCCGGCGAACCCACCCAGATCCCCTCTTGAGTGACTAATGGCTGCGTCGTTGCGGACGGCTAGGGCGAGTCAAAATTCCTTGGGTCGGGCTAAACAAAAGGGCAATCAGGAAAAAGCCAAACACCGTCAGCGCGATCGCCGGACCCGATGGCAAATCCAGGTAGTAGCTGACATACATGCCAATGGTACTCGCCAATACTCCCAGCACTGCGCCCACCGCCATCATCCAATGCAACTCCTTCACCAGCAGATAGGCGGAAATCGCCGGACCCACTAGCAGGGAAATCACCAGCACCACCCCCACAGTTTTCATGCCTGCAATGATGGTGAGCGTGATCAGCGACATTAAGCCAAACTGTAATAGGTTAACGGGCAAGCCCACCGCCTCTGCCCCTTGGCGATCGAAGGTATAAAATAACAACTCCTTGTAGCAGAGCCGCACCAAGATCAAGGCAACCAGGGCGATCGCTGCAATTCGCCAGATATCCGTCAGCGTCACACTCAAGATATCGCCAAACAGCAACTCTTCCAGGTCTAAGCGACTTTGCAGTAACGCCAGCAACGTTACCCCAGTGGCAAAAAAACTAGAAAACGTCAGCGCCATTGCCGAATCAATGTTGACCCGCGACTGGGTGCGAATCCAATTGATCAAGAACGTGCTGCCAATCCCGGAGACAAACGCGCCAAAGAGAATTTCGATTCCCAGGAAATTGGCGATCGCCAACCCCGGCAACACGGCATGGGCAATCACATCTCCCAACAACGCCATTCGCTGCACCACCAAATAGCTGCCAATAATCGGACAGAGTATGCCGATCAGCACTCCGGCAATCAGAGCATGGCGCATAAATTCGTAACTCAACGGTTCGAGCATGGAAGCAGAAGGATGCCGACAGAAGGATAAAAAGTAGGCTAATCGCCAATCGCTAATCGCTAATCACCAATCACCAATCGCTAACAAAAAACATCGGCTCTGCTCGACCATTAAGGGATGGTTGCAGGCTCTCACCATAGGCTCGTTGAATGTTTTCAAGCG
>JAAUSV010000301.1 GCA_012032525.1 Leptolyngbyaceae cyanobacterium SL_7_1 | reverse complement strand
CTTGTGGGGTGGGCATCTTGCCCGCCCAATCCAACTTGGCGGGCAAGATGCCCACCCCACAAGAGGCATGACTGATTGCTAATCCCCAATCACTTCTCCAATCCCCAAACCCTGACAAAATCCCAAAATTCCCTACAGACAACCCAGCGGACAGTTGTATGATGCTTTTCAATCTGAGAAATTCATCCCTCCTGCCATGTCCGATCTCTATGTTTCCTGGTCAGATTACCATCAACTGATTGAGCGACTCGCGGTGAATGTCTACCAATCCAACTGGCAATTTAATCAAATTGTCTGTCTTGCCAAAGGTGGGTTGCGCGTGGGCGACATCCTCTCCCGGATTTACGATGTGCCCCTGGCAATCCTCTCCACCTCTTCCTATGGCGGAGTGAACAATCAAGTGCGGGGTTCAGTCACCTTTGCCCGCGATCTCACCATGACCACAGCCAATTTGGGCAGTCATGTTTTATTGGTCGATGATTTGGTAGATTCGGGTGTGACGCTGAAACGGAGTTTGGTGTGGCTCGATCGCCAATACGGCTTCTACATTGACGAAATCCGCACGGCAGTGCTGTGGTACAAGGACTGCTCGGTGATTGCCCCCGATTATTATGTGGAATATCTGGCAGATAATCCCTGGATTCATCAGCCGTTTGAGACCTACGAGCGCCAGTCGATCGCCGAACTCGCCGCCTCCCTCTCTACTGCGATCGGGCGATCGAGCGCATGATACCTTAGCATGTAGGCATGTGTGAGGACGAATCCATGAACGTACTGTTGCTGTATCCCCTCTTTCCTAAAACCTTCTGGTCCTACGAAAAGATTTTGGAATTGGTGAATCGCAAGGTGCTGCTGCCGCCCTTGGGGTTGGTGACTGTGGCGGCGATTTTGCCGCAGGAGTGGGAGTTTAAGCTGGTCGATCGCAATGTTCGATCGGTGACGGAGGATGAATGGGCATGGGCAGACGTGGTGATCATCTCCGCCATGATCGTGCAGCGGCAAGACATGATCGACCAGATTCGCCTTGCCAAACGCCACGGCAAGCTAGTGGCAGTTGGTGGTCCCTATCCCACCTCCGTGCCGGAGGAACCGGAAAATGCTGGAGCCGACTTCTTGATTTTGGATGAGGGCGAAATTACCCTGCCCCTGTTTGTGGAAGCGATTCAACGGGGGGAAACTAGCGGTGTGTTTCGATCGAACGGGGAAAAGCCCGATGTCACCATCACCCCCGTTCCCCGGTTTGATCTACTGGAATTCGATGCCTACGATTCCATGTCCGTCCAATTCTCCCGCGGCTGTCCCTTCCAGTGCGAGTTTTGCGACATCATCGTCCTCTATGGGCGCAAACCCCGAACCAAGGAACCTGCCCAGTTATTGAAAGAACTGGATTATCTCTATGAGTTGGGCTGGCGGCGCGGCGTGTTTATGGTGGATGACAACTTCATCGGCAACAAACGCAACGTTAAATTGCTGTTGAAGGAACTCAAGGTCTGGCAGAAAGACCACGGCTATCCCTTCCGCTTTAACACTGAAGCCTCTGTGGATTTAGCCCAAGACGATGAGCTGATGGATTTGATGGTGGAGTGCTTCTTCGATGCGGTGTTCCTGGGCATCGAAACACCGGATGAGGAGAGCTTGTCCCTCACCAAGAAATTTCAAAATACCCGTGGTTCCCTTGCCGATGCTGTGGAAAAAATTACCCGTGCGGGGATTCGGGTGATGGCAGGGTTCATCATTGGCTTTGATGGGGAAGAGTCGGGGGCGGGCGATCGCATTGTCCGCTTTGCCGAAGCCACCACCATCCCCACCACCACCTTCGCCATGCTGCAAGCCTTGCCCAATACGGCCTCTCTGGCATCGGTTAGAAAAGGAAGGACGCCTGCGGGACGGCAAATTTGGCAACATCAACCAAACCACGTTGATCAACTTTATTCCCACCCGTCCATTAGAAGAGATTGCGCGGGAATACATCGATGCCTTCTGGCAGATTTACGAACCAAAGAAATACCTCGATCGCGTCTACCGCCATTTCCTCATCCTGGGTGCGCCCAAGTGCAAGCCCCCCGCCAAGTTGCCCAGTTGGATCGATCTGCGGGCACTGGCGATCGTCTGTTGGCGGCAGGGCGTCAAGCGGGAGACGCGCTGGATGTTTTGGCATCACCTGTTTGGGATTCTGCGCCACAATCCTGCTGTGTTTGAGCACTACCTAGCGGTCTGTGCCCACAACGAACACTTCATGGAATACCGCCAGATTGTCAAAGACCAGATCGAAAGCCAGTTGCAAGAATTCCTCGCCAATGAGACAAGGGTGCAGCAACAACGGGTCGAAACCGAATCGTTCGCCAAACTTGCCTGATGCACCAGACCCCCGGCTTCTTTAGGAGAAGCCGGGGGTCTTTGATTATGACCGCAGCCAAAGAATTAGCCGATCGCGTACGCTGTACGCAACGCCCACAAAATCAAAAATACGATCGATCCCAAAATCAACGTCGAGGAAATAGCGATCGCAGGCACACTATCCGCTCCTTTAAATTTCATGATGCCTCGATTTAGATCAGTCATCGTGTTCTATCCTCCTGGAAATGTGAAATCAGTAGTCAGAGCAATTTGAAAACGATCGATCAGGAGCGTAACCCTGCCGACTGCTTGGGGAAATGCCCATTAGTCGGTACACATACGGACAATCCGTCCCCAGTCTAGACAAATCTGGTTAAATCCCTGGAATATGCTTAGGGAAATTTAAGATTTTCTATCTAAATAGATAAGAAAAACTGACGATTCGATCGCCTACCAAAAGAAAGGTTTGCTATCCGTCTTGGGAGGAATCGCTCAATTAGTTGAAATTGCAAGCACTCCGTCAATCCCGACAAATTTAGTCGGGATTGTTTGACGGTGTTTTTAGTCCGTGATACGATTCAGCAACATCGGGTAGAGGAACGCTCAAAATCCTTGCCTGGATTGATTTTTTGTTATTTAAGAAAATCCTACCGAGAGCTAGATTCATGACCCAGGCAATTCAAGCATCTACAACTCAAACCGCCGCGACCTTTAGCGCCTTGCGCTGCAAGGAATGCAGTGCAGAATATGAACTGAAAGCGATTCACGTCTGTGAGTTTTGCTTTGGTCCGCTAGAAGTGGTCTACGATTACAGCGCCCTCCGCCGCACCGTCACCCGCGAAAGCATTCAAGCGGGTCCCAATTCGATTTGGCGCTATCGTTCCTTCTTGCCTGTAGCCTCCGATCGCCCGATCGACGTGGGCACTGGCATGACCCCTCTGGTAAAGACAAATCGGTTGGCACGTCGCCTCGGTCTCAAAAATCTCTACATCAAAAACGATGCGGTGAACATGCCCACCCTCAGCTTTAAGGATCGGGTGGTGTCGGTAGCACTGACCCGTGCCCGCGAGTTGGGCTTCACCACTGTCTCTTGTGCCAGCACAGGTAATTTGGCAAACTCGACGGCGGCGATCGCGGCTCATGCGGGTCTAGACTGCTGCGTCTTCATCCCAGCCGATTTGGAAGCAGGCAAAGTGCTGGGCACCTTGATCTATGGTCCCACCGTGATGGCGGTGCAGGGCAATTACGATCAGGTAAACCGCCTCTGCTCGGAAGTTGCCAACACCCACGGCTGGGGCTTCGTCAACATCAACCTGCGTCCTTACTACTCGGAAGGTTCCAAAACCTTGGGCTACGAAGTTGCAGAACAACTCGGTTGGCAACTGCCCGATCACATTGTTGCGCCTTTGGCATCGGGTTCCCTGTTCACCAAGATCTACAAAGGGTTCCAGGAATTCATCAAAGTCGGTCTGGTGGATGACAAAGCCGTACGATTCAGCGGTGCTCAGGCGGAGGGTTGCTCCCCGATCGCCCAAGCCTTCCGCGAAGGACGCGACTTTATCAACCCGGTCAAGCCCAACACCGTTGCCAAGTCGATCGCCATTGGCAACCCCGCCGATGGGGTCTACGCCCTCGACGTTGCCCGCAAAACCAACGGCAATATTGAATCGGTCAATGATGCTGAAATCATCGACGGCATCAAACTCCTCGCCGAAACCGAAGGCATCTTCACTGAAACGGCGGGCGGCACCACGATCGCCGTTCTCAAAAAGCTCGTCGAAGCTGGCAAAATCGATCCCGACGAAACCACCGTCGCCTATATCACTGGCAACGGATTAAAAACCCAGGAAGCCGTCCAAGGCTGCATTGGTGAACCCTTCACCATCGAACCCAAACTCGACAGCTTCGAGCGTGCCCTAGAGCGATCGCAAACCCTCGATCGGCTAGAGTGGCAACAAGTACTCGTTTAGAAGGACGGAGGACGGAGGGCGGAAGACAAGTGACAAAGCAGTCTGTCCACCCTCCGCCCCCATCCTTCCCCCTTCATTTTTTCGCTTTCCGCCCTCCGTCCTTCACTCTTCTTCCCATGTCTGTCAAAGTTCTTATTCCTACTCCCCTGCAAAAATTTACCAGCGACCAAGCCACCATTGAGTGCGATGGAGCTACGATCGCCGAGTTGTTAGATGCTTTAGAACAGAGCTGTCCGGGTATTAAGGCTCGCCTGTGTGATGATTCGGGTCAATTGCGCCGCTTCATCAACTTCTATGTCAACAGCGAGGACATCCGCTTTTTGGATGGTCAAAATACGGCGCTGCAAGCAGGCGACGAAGTCAGCATTGTCCCTGCGGTGGCGGGCGGCTGAAGTAATTGACTTACTGAAAAATAGAGTTGACGATCGATTGCTTACTCCATTTCCCGCACGATCGGCTCACCATCTTTGATCTCGCCGATCAACACCACATTGGCGAGACCGACAAACAAACCGTTATCCAAGATACCGGGAATGTTGTTGAGAGTTTTTTCTAGCTCGGCTGGATTGCTAATCTGCTCGAAGGTGGCATCCAGGATCATATTGCCCTGATCGGTAATCACGGGTCCGTCCTTTTTGACGCCCATGCGCAATTCGGGTTTGCCACCGAGTTGGGCGATTGCCTTGCTCACGGGTGTGATGGCGATCGGCAATACTTCGATCGGCAGGGGAAAGGTTGACCCCAAGCGATCGACTAATTTGCTACTATCAACGACCACGATGAATTCCGTTGCCAAACCATCGACAATTTTTTCGCGGGTGTGGGCAGCGCCGCCGCCCTTGATCAAATTCTTTTGCGGGTCAACTTCGTCGGCTCCGTCGATGGCAATGTCGATCGCGTCTACGTCGTCCAACGTGGTCAGGGGAATGCCGTACTGCTTTGCCAGCACCGAAGCCTGGAAGGAGGTGGGGATACCTTTGATGTCGGTGAGGCTGCCCGATTTGAGGCGATCGCCCAAAAACTGGATGGCATAGGCGGTGGTAGAGCCCGTGCCCAAGCCTACAATCGAACCCGATTGCACCCGATCGGCGGCGGCTTTGCCGACTTGCTGTTTCATAAGTTTGACGGGATCGATTTCGGTCGTCATTTAACCCTCCTGTAGGTAAAGATGTAAGCTGAGAATCCACCCTCCATCGTCCTACGATCGTGGAGTCTAGTAAAGGAACTAGAGCCACATCAGCAACTGGGAAAAACTCGGTATGCCCGATCAACCATCCCCTATTTCTTTAGCGGACTGCCAGCAACGATTGCAGCAGCCCCACCTTGCTGCTGAGGAACGCGCCTATTGGCTGAGGCAACGAGCCACATTGCTAGTGGCGCAGGACAACTACCAAGACGCCCTCTACAGCTACAGTCGAGCGCTAGAACTTACCCCAGATGATCCCATGCTGTTGTATCAATGGGGTGTCGTGCTGCATCAGTTAGGTTCCCATGACGAGGCGATCGCCGCCTACGATCGCGCCCGTGAGCACGGCATGATTCCCACTGCTCAGTTTTGGATCGATCGGGGCAACACCCTGGCACGGGGGTTGAAACGCTATCGGGATGCCCTTGTCAGTTATGACACGGCTTTGACGCTTGAACCAGACAATGCCAGTGGTTTGAGTGGGCAAGGCTTCTGCTTAGGAATGTTGGGACGTACGGCGCAGGGCTTAGTCAGTTGCGATCGCGCCCTGACGCTAGATCCCAGGCTACCAGAGGGATGGAATAGCCGAGGACTGGTATTCTACAGGGCAAAGCGATATTCGGAAGCCCTTGCCCAATTCGATCGAGCCTTGGAGTTACAGCCCAATGCCGATCGGATTTGGCACATCGAGGCATGGTGTTGGTGCAGTTGCAGCGTGAGGCGGAGGCGATCGAGAGTTTTGCAACCGCCCTCAGAC
>JAAUSV010000300.1 GCA_012032525.1 Leptolyngbyaceae cyanobacterium SL_7_1 | reverse complement strand
ATTTGCAGACGTTGGTGGTGTTGTGGCAACGGGAAGCTACCCTGCGATCGACCGCCCTACTAGTGGACTGTGATGCCATCGATCTTGCCAGCAGTCCGCGCCACGATGCCCTGCTGCGGCTGGTGGAGCAACTCCACTGTCCGCTGGTGATGGCTAGCCGCGATCGCTGGCAACCCCACGGGCGATCGGCGATCGGCTGGCAGGTGCATCCCCCCACCGCTTGGGAGCAGCAACAACTGTGGCAGCAGGCGTTGGGCAAGGTATCACCGGAGCTAAACGGGCAAATTGCAGCCCTGACCAGCGAATTTAGTTTGAACGCTCCCACCATTGAGGTAATTTGCACCGAAGTGGTGGGACAACAGGCTCAGGCAGCGGGCGCTGAGTTTGATCTGGGTGACGCCCTACGGCAAGCCTGCCGAGTCCACAGCCGCCCACGATTGGATGACTTGGCACAGCGGATTGAGGCGATCGCCACTTGGGAGGATCTGGTGTTGCCAGAGCGGCAAAAGCAGGTGTTGCAAACCATTACTGCCCATGTCTCCTATCGATCGCAGGTGTACGATCGCTGGGGATTTCGGGCAAGCAGCAGTCGGGGGTTGGGCATTAGCGCTCTGTTTGCGGGAGCCAGCGGCACGGGCAAAACTATGTCGGCGGAGGTGCTAGCGCACACCTTGCAACTCGATCTCTATCGCATTGACCTCAGCTCGGTTGTCAGCAAATATATTGGCGAAACCGAGAAGAACCTCCGGCGGATTTTTGACGCGGCGGAAGCCAGCACGGTGATCTTGTTATTTGACGAAGCAGATGCGTTGTTTGGCAAGCGATCGGAGGTAAAGGATTCCCACGATCGCTACGCCAATATGGAAGTCAGCTATCTGCTCCAGCGGATGGAAGCCTATCAAGGGCTGGCAATCCTCACGACCAATCTGAAGGATTCCTTGGATACGGCGTTTTTGCGGCGGATTCGATTTGTCGTCAAGTTTCCTTTCCCCGACAGCGACCAACGCGCCCAAATTTGGCAACGGGTGTTTCCCACCCAAACCCCCACTCAGGCGTTGGATGTGCAAAAACTGGCTAAGTTGAATGTTGCTGGAGGAAATATCCGCAATATTGCATTGAATGCCACTTTCCTGGCTGCTCAAGCGGGCGAATCAGTGCAGATGCAGCATGTGCGGGAGGCGGCGTATAGCGAATATACCAAATTGGAACGAACGCTGACGGATGCGGAGGTGAAAGGATGGGTATGAGCAATTGACATGATTGCGGTGACATGATTGCGGTGACATGATTGCGGTGACATCAGATTGAGGGGTGGTTAATTTAGAATCGCTGTATTGTTATTGGCAAACCCTAGAAATGAAACAGCGTGTCCTGACGTTTGTGAGTGGCTTACTGATTGCCCTTTTATCATCCATTGGTTGCAATGCAGTTTCACCCCCTCCAACGGATACTCAATCAACCCCCTTGCTGATCGCTGCCGCTGCCAGCTTGCAGGAAGTGCTAACGCAAATTGATCCGATTTTTGAGCAAGCGCATTCTGGGATAACGGTTGACTACACCTTTGCTGCCTCCGGTTCCTTGCAGCAACAAATCGAACAGGGTGCTCCTGCCGATGTGTTTATCTCGGCGGCGGCGAAACAAATGGACGCCTTGCAAGAGAAGGCATTACTGCTGGCTGAGACTCGTCGGGATTTGTTGACCAATCGTCTTGTTCTGGTCGCACCCAGTAACTCCGAATTAAAGCTGACCGATTTTCAGCAATTAACTGATGCCGCGATCGCCCGCATTTCCGTAGGAGAGCCGCGCAGTGTGCCCGCCGGACAGTACGCCGAAGAGGTGCTGACGAGTCTGGGGATTTTAGAGCAAGTGCGATCGAAATTGGTCTACGGCAACTCGGTTCGCAACGTTTTAGGAACTGTCGAGAGTGGCAATGCAGACGCAGGCATTGTCTACGCCACAGACGCTAAAATTTCCGATCGGGTGAAGCAAGTTGCCACCGCAGCTAACTCATTGCATTCACCCATTACTTACCCGATCGCCATTCTCCAATCGAGTCAACACCCGTCATGCGGCGCAGACCTACATGGATTTTTGAGTAACCAATCGGCGCAAACTATCTTTAAAGCACACGGATTTGGCATTGCGCCCTGAGGTTTTCCCATGCCCGCTGACCTATCTCCTCTGTGGATTTCCCTGAAGACGGCTGGGTTGGCGACGATCGCCAGCTTTTTCATTGGTACGGCGGCAGCCTATGGGATGTTGGGCTACCGGGGGCGCTGGAAATCGGTGATTGAAGGACTATTGATTGCGCCGCTGATCCTACCGCCAACGGTGGTAGGATTTTTGTTGCTGCTGCTGTTTGGCAAAAATGGGCTGTTGGGCAAAGCCATGCAGCCGTTTGATCTGACGATCATTTTTACCTGGTATGCTGCCGTGGTTGCTGCCGTGGTGGTTTCCTTTCCCCTGATGTACAAAACCGCCTTGGGGGCATTTGAGCAAATTGATCCCGATCTGTTGCAAGTTGCTCGAACCCTCGGTGCTGCTGAACCACGGGTGGTTCGGCAAATTCTTCTGCCGCTGGCGATTCCCGGATTGCTAGCCGGGACGACCCTTGCCTTTGCGCGGGCGCTGGGGGAGTTTGGGGCAACGCTGATGTTAGCGGGCAATATTCCTGGACAGACGCAAACCATGCCAATGGCAATCTTCTTTGCTGTGGAAGCCGGAGCCATGGGGGAGGCGTGGGGCTGGGCGATCGCCATCATGGTGCTCTCCCTGTCGGGTTTGATGGTGGTCAATCATTGGCAGAAGCGCTATGAACTGAAACTGCACGGCAACCAAACGGGATGGGTTGAAGCCGATGAACCTGTGCATCGGGGGGGAAACCCGACCATAGCCGGGGATCGAGCCGATCGAAGCTACCCCCAACGGGCAGGACAACCGGAATTAGTGGTTGAGATTGAAAACCAACACCCTGGCTTCACCCTCAACACGGCATTCGTAGCACAGGAGACCCTGGGAATTCTGGGCGGATCGGGGTCGGGGAAAAGCATGACCCTGCGCTGCATCGCTGGGATAGAAACGCCGACGAGGGGACGAATTGCATTGAATGGGCGATCGCTGTTTGACAGTGAGCAACGGATCAATCTGCCGATGCGCCAACGCCACGTGGGCTTGGTGTTGCAACACTATGCCCTGTTTCCCCACCTCACCGTGACTCAAAATATTGCCTTTGGGGTGCAGCATTTGCCAAAGCCACTGCGAGTAGAACGGGTGCATCAACACCTGCACCGGATGCAGTTGCAGGGATTGGGCGATCGCTATCCCCACCAACTCTCCGGCGGACAACAGCAACGGGTGGCATTGGCGCGGGCATTGGCAACGTCACCAGAGGTGCTGTTGTTGGATGAACCGTTCTCAGCACTGGATACCTATCTACGGAGCCAACTGGAGCGGCAACTCCTAGAAATCCTATCCACCTATGGCGGCGTCACCCTATTTGTCACCCACAACTTGGAGGAAGCCTATCGCCTGTGTGAAAAGCTCTTGGTGATGTCGGGGGGGAAACCGATCGCCCACGATACCAAACATCGGATTTTTGAGCATCCCCAAACGGTGCGGGTGGCTCAACTGACGGGTTGCAAAAACTTTTCCCAGGCAGTGGGGATGGGAGACGGAGCCGTTAGGGCGATCGACTGGGGAGTCAGGTTAACTGTACTGGAGTCGATTCCCGATCGCTTAACCGATGTGGGCATTCGTGCCCACCAACTGCGGATCACCACGGAGCCGGAAGGGGAGAATAGTTATCCCTGTTGGCTTGCCAGCACCAGTGAAACGCCCCACCGGATGACGCTATTTCTCAAGCTAAATGCAGTGGCGGCTGACCCGCAGGACTACGATGTGCAGGCAGAGATATTCAAAGAGAAGTGGAATGCCATCAAGGATCGACCGTTTCCCTGGTATGTACGATTTGACCCGATCGGTTAATCCTAATGACCGATTAGGAAATCCTGTTGCCCCAGATCCCCGGCTTCTTTAGGAGAGCGGGGATCTTTGTTCACAGTGATTTAGGCTGCTACGGCAGAGAGAATTTAACGAGGGGCATGGTGGGTGAGCCAGCGATGCAAAATCACCATGACGATCGCCAGGGGCAGCATCAATATCGGAATCACCCCCAACCCAGTCTGGTTGGCGATCCACCCGATCGCCGTGGGAATGCTCACCGCTCCAACGCTGCCCACACTGGTGAGAAAGCCGATCGAGGCGGGCACGATCGCAGCGGGAACTCGCTGTGGCATCAGCCAGATGGTGATGGGAAAAATGGCAGCGAGGGCAAAGCCAATCAACGGCAAACTCCAGAGTTGATTGGGAAATAGCCACCAGATCAATAACCCGGTGGTCAGCAGGGCGAGGGAATAGTTCATCACCCGCACGGCTCCCACCGCCTTCATCACCGACCCCATACTCAATCGTCCGATCGTCAAGCCCAACCAGTAAGCCGTGATGCTGTAGCCAGCGATCGCCACCGGGGTATCGCGGCTTAGGGTTTGCACGGCATACGCCCAATTGCCCACTGCCGCCTCCGTGCCCACGTAGACCAAAAGTAGTAGCCCAGCCACCCAGACAACCGGGGATTTGAGCGCTAAGCGAAGATTGCCCTCCGTGCTTGGTTCCACCGGGGGCGATTGCATCAGGGGTTGACGCTGGGCAATCACCCAGAGCATGGCAATGACTAGCAGGGAAACGATCGCCGCAAACACCCAATACGCCGATCGCCAACTGACTCCCAGCGTCAGCAACAACGTTGCCAGCGCCGGTCCCGACAGTGCTCCCACTCCATAAAAGGCGTGGAGCAGTCCCATCAAATGGGCACTGCGCTGACTGTGTGCCATGAAGGTGTTAATCCCGGCATCAATCAGCCCAATCCCCAATCCCAGGAAGGTTCCAGCCATCAGCATCACTGCCCAATAGGGCGTTGAGGCATAGGTACACAGCGCCCCAGTCAGACAAAGGGCGGCAAGCAGAACCATGCGAGCTAGCCCGATGCGATCGCTCAACCCACTACTCAGCAAGGCTGCCACCACATATCCGCTAATTTGGCTAAAAAACAGCGCTGTCACGGTGGCGGGGCTGAGATTGTAGGTATTGAGGATGGACGGCAACAAGACCCCCAACCCACCCTCGGCAATGCCAATGGCAATGAAGGCATAAAAGGCAAGTGCTATCCCAACCCAGGCAGGGGGACGGTGGCTCATCCGCCACTCCCCAAAATCCGCCCATCAATCCCCGCGATAATCCCCGTGACAATCCCCGTGACGATCGGGTGAACCAAGACCGCAACTGGATTACCTCAGCAATCGATTTCACCACCGATCGCTGTCCATTGGAAGCCATTGGGGGATCTAGGTGGGATCTGGTTTGCTCGATCGCGTCAAACGCAGAATTAGATGGCATTAATGCACCTCAGTAAGTAACCCAACAGCGGTAATTTCTTCACCTATTGTCGGATTAATCGTCACAGTAGCACTCCCGCCGTTGGGTGATGTCGTGAAATTAGTGGGACATATCCATTCCGGGTGTGTGGTGGTGGGGAGCCTCCTGCTGAGAGGAAGGCTGCACTAATCCCATACTCTGCTGACCAAAGGCGAGGAGACCCATTGTGACTAATCCTGAGCTGAGCAATCCCATTGACACTAAGCCAAAGGAAACAATGCCCATGGAGACGACCCCGATGGAGAGGATGCCGTGGGCGGCAACGCCGATGGCGACGACGCCGTGGGCGGAGATGCCGATGGCGACAACGCCATGGGCACCGATGCCGATGTCGAGTTTTTTTAGTTTTTTGCTGGGGAGGGTGGTCAAGGGTAGGGGTGCTTTGTCAGCGGTGGATATTGTTTGGTCACTATGGCTGACGGTTGGCGTGGTGTCAAATGACGGGGTGTCAAAGTAGGAGTTTGTGTTGGGTGGGTTGTGTCCTCATTCTTAGTCATGTGAGCAGGAATAGTGACGTGTGATAGATCGGTCGTGGGGTCTCTAGCCAACTAGAGAGTCATGGGGTGGGACTTCAGCAAAAATTTATTTGACCCTTAGGTTTGGGTGGGGGTAAGTTCGTTAAGCTGTCGGGCATACGACTTTCTGCGTCAAAAAATGGAACGCTTGATCAATGCGCCGTTTACACACTGTCCTGGCTCGGTTAGTCGGTGGACGAATTTCACCGACCTCGCTTCAGTTTCGGCTGACACTGGAGCTGATTGCACTCTCGGTGGTGGG
>JAAUSV010000299.1 GCA_012032525.1 Leptolyngbyaceae cyanobacterium SL_7_1 | reverse complement strand
ATTATTGTGTGCTGAAAGTCCTAGGACAGGGCGAAGTGGGAATCACCTATGTAACGTGGCGACAGGGCAGCACAATGGTGCTTAAAACACTTACCCCCCGCTGGGCAGATAACCCCAGAGCCTGGGCAGCTCTAGAATGTGAAGCGGGTATGTTGCAGCAAATCCAGCATTCCCAGATTCCCCGATTTATTGATTTCTTTTCGATCGGTGACCAACCCTATCTGGCGATGGAGTTTTTCCCTGGACAGTCCTTGGCACAGCGCCTTGTGACTGGGCAAGCGGTTGCCCTAGAGCAGGCGATCGCCTGGGTGAGCAATCTCTGTGAAGTATTGCACTATCTCCATGGGTTTGTTCCCCCATTGCTCCATCGTGGCATCAAGCCTAGCAGCCTCATCCCCCAACCCTTGCCCGATCGACCCAATGCGATGGCTCTGGTCGATTTTGGTACAATCAAAGCGATCGTTTTGGGAGAACGGGCTTCCTCGATCGGGTTTGCTGGTTACTCTGCGCCAGAGCAGCTTGCCGTCGATGCCACCCCTGCGGTTGATTTGTATGGCTTGGGAGCATTGTTGGCTCACTTGGTCACTGGGCAAAACCCACTTGCCTTTTATAGTGATCGAGGCTCAGGATATCGATTTTATAGCGATGCTGTCCCTGGAATCTCCCCAGAATTAGCAAATCTGCTGCACACCCTAACCCATCCCAACCCTGAGCAGCGTTATCGCAGCGCTGAGGCAGTCCGAGTCGCATTACAGCAGTTGGCAATTAGCAGTTAGCTTACCCAGCCATTCATCCCCCATCCTTCATCCCTCCGCCCTCCCCCTATGTCTCGCGGTGATCAAATCTACGTGATGCGCCCCTTTGTTGGGTTAGATGGATTATACGAGCACCACGGCATCGACTGTGGTGATGGAACAGTGATTCACTACAGCAAAGCTCCGGAGCCTGCGACGATTCGCCGGACTTCGATGGCGGCATTTGCCATGGGCAACCCCGTTTTTGTCAAACCCCAACCCGTTGGCTATATTCCCGATGTGGTCATTGAGCGGGCAGAGCGGCGATTGGGAGAGCAGCGCTACGAGTTGCTGTCAAACAATTGCGAACACTTCGCCACCTGGTGTAAGACAGGACAAAATGCCAGTCAACAGCTTGTGAATGTTGGGTTTGATGGAGCACAGATCAGTGCTCCAGCGGTGAGGGAATTGATGGAAGATGCCGCCCAGGGCGATCTGATTCAAGCTACAGCCCTCCTAAAACGAGCCTTGAGCAATACGGCGATCGCCCAAACCCAGCTACAACAGCAATATGATGCCACCAGGGCAGAAATCAGCACGTGGCATCGGGTAGCTCAACTTGCCCTGAAGCAAGGACGGGAAGACCTAGCCCGTGCCGCTTTGGAGCGCAAGGTAGAGTTTAAGCGCAAGGCAACCGATTTGGAAGGACACCTGGGGCACTTGGCAGAGCTACAAATGACGCTCGATCGCAACAGCCTCCAGCTCAAGCAACAAGCATCTATATAACGAGGGATACCCCTCACTAAAGCAAATACTGAAATCAAGATTTAACAAAGATTTGCGTGGATATTGGGGCGTCTGCTTAAAAAAACGGTGAAGCTTGATACCGTATCCAGTATTGTCTGGGAGTTGTACGATAAGCTTTGTCGTGGGATCAAGATTTAGTGATTCCAAGCTGATCTGGGACACAGCAATTATCTGCATACCGTCTTGTCGTGTTTTCTGCATCTTTGTGGAAAAACTTTTAATCAGCTTGAACTTGCTAGAGTACCCGATTAGGGTTTGTACCGACGCTGACAGTTAACGCCACATCTTTCCAAAAGAGGATGTTCATCTCTCCGTTCAAACCATATATCTTGAGAGACTGCAATCGAGCAGACTTCCGCATTTAGTGCGCATTTGGTGGTGAATCTACGATTCAGATCGTCTGCTCTCAGTATTGCCATCGGGTTTTGCAAAGGTTTTGTTTGGCGCCAGTGTAGGCAAAGCCACAATCAATCTCCACAAAGGGTTGTCTTGGTTTATTCACCAATGGGTTCACCAACGGGTTTGACGCGGGCTTTTTTTGTCCGTTGTATTTCTGTTGTATTGATGGGCACCGTCAAGGGTGGCAGGCGATCGCCTAGGTAGCGTCTCCTCGCCATCCCAGCCCAGGTGTAGCCCATAGGTTAGGTATTTTTGCTGCAATTCCCCATCACATTTAGGACAGCAACTTATGTCTGATCGGTATGAAGAAAATGATGTGCTTTTAACAGCATTTAATCTAGGCACATTAAGCGGGGTTGGAGCGATCGCCAACTTGTCTATTGACGATGACGATTGGTTTCAGTTGACTACAACGGCTCCAGGAACAGCAGAGAGTTTAATTCAGCTTGATTTTCGCCATGCTGAGGGGGATATTGATGTGGTGCTGGTGGATGCCAACAGCACCATCCTGCGCTCCTCTACCGGCACCACAGATGGCGAATCACTCTCCCTGGAGGGATTAGCCGCAGGCACCTACTTCCTCCGTGCCTATGGCTATGACGCAGCCAATAATTCTAACTACACCCTGCGGTTTAATCTACCAGGAAACAATTCAGACGACCCCTACGAAAATAACGACTCGCGCAACTCGGCAGCCAATCTGCAAACGATCACAACCACCACGTTGCTTAGTGGATTGACTGCCAGAGACCACGATTGGTTTCGGTTTACTACGATCGCTCCAGGGACGACTGGTAGTAGTGTTCGGATTGATTTTCTCCATGACAATGGCGATCTCGATCTGCGTCTTGTCAATGTCAGTGGTCGAGTGATTGATTCCTCAGCCAGCATCGACGATGGCGAAGAGATCTCCCTAGCGGGGTTGGCAGCGGGGACTTACTACATCCGCGTCTCCGGTGCAGCGGGCGCAGTCAACGCCTACTACGACCTCACCATCACCCCACCCGGCGATCGAGCGGATGCCTATGAAGACAACGACACTGCCACATCGCCCAGTGTGTTGGGAACCCTGACCAATCCCTTCAGCCTCGCGGGGTTGTCCATCACAGATGCCGATTGGTTCCAATTCACCACAACAAATCCGGGGACGGCAGAGAGTTTTGTCCGGGCTGATTTTCTCCAAGCCGAGGGGGATATTGATCTGCAATTGCTAGATGTCAATGGCACTGTGATTGGCACAGCGGAGGGAAATGGCGATCGCCACCAGATCTCCCTAAATGGATTGGCGGCTGGCACCTATCTAGTCCACCTCTATGGCTACAACAACGCCACCAATCCCAACTACACCCTGAGCATTACGCCGCCCACCGCTCGCTTTGAGGATGCCTACGAGGACAACGACACCCAAGCTGCGGTGGTCGATCCCTTCGCCGCAGCCCATTTGGGAGCACTTGCCTATCCCTTTACACTGGAAACCCTATCGCTGACCGACGAGGACTGGTTTCAATTTAGGACGATCGCTCCGGGCACCTCCGATAGTGCGGTTCAAATTGATTTTCTCCATGTCAATGGCGATATTGACATGCAGTTGGTCGATGCCAGTGGTCGGGTGATTGCCGCATCGGAGAGCGCCAATGACAGCGAACGCCTCTCATTAAGCGGGTTGGCGGCAGGAGACTATTATGTGCGGATTTATGGTTTCAATGGGGCGAGCAACCCCTCCTATCGCCTGACAGTGACGCCACCCCTTGACCCTGCCTCCCTCGCCCCTGATAGGTTTGAGCCAAATGATTCCCAAGCGACTGCGACTGACCTAAACACGCTGTCCGGCACAACCCAATTCAACAATCTGACGATTCATCAGAGCAACAATGAGGATTGGTTCCAATTCACCCTTGCGGTAAATACCTCTGCCCAACACGATGCCAAAATCGAGTTTAATCACCAACTAGGGGATCTCGACCTACAACTCTACAATCAGGACGGCATCTTACTGAATGGCTCCTACGGTAGAGGCAACACGGAATCGCTTAGCCTAGACGGGTTGATTGCCGGGACTTACTTCCTCCGAGCCTATGGCTATGGGGGAGCGACCCATCCCAACTACAGCCTGACCATCGACGCTCCCGAAATTTCTCCCGTTGCCATTCCTGAGGATGCTGCTGAGCAAAACGACTCCCTCGATCAAGCCTATAGCCTGCGCTATGACGGAGGATACTACAGCTCTAGCGCCCTCAACTTGAGCATCGACAACTCCCCCAATGAGGCGTCAAGACAGGATTGGTTTAGGTTCACGCTACCAACGGATGGGGTGGTCGGCAATCGGGTGGCGATCGAGTTTGACCATTCCTTGGGCGATCTCGATTTGGGGTTGTTTGACAACAACGGCACCCTGATCACCGGGTCTCAGGGGACTAGCAATCAAGAGGCAATTTCCCTAGAAGGACTGGCGGCGGGCACCTATTACCTCCACGTCTACGGCTACCAAGAAGCAACCAACCCCAACTACCTGCTGACGATCGACGGACCCACGCCCAATTCCCT
Source organism: Leptolyngbyaceae cyanobacterium SL_7_1 (assembly GCA_012032525.1). Taxonomy (GTDB): domain Bacteria; phylum Cyanobacteriota; class Cyanobacteriia; order Elainellales; family Elainellaceae; genus JAAUSV01. The sequence continues at coordinate 1,818 of JAAUSV010000299.1, read as the reverse complement.
CTTGCAACCCGATAGCTTGGAAGCCAACAATTCTTTGGCAACCGCAACGGAACTGCGCGATATTAGCGGCACGGGAAATGTGTGGCAAAACCTCACCATCAGCTCTGCCGAAGATCAGGACTGGTTCAAGTTCACCACCACCGCCACCGCAACGGGCAATGACTTTGTACAAATCAACTTCAACCATGCGGCGGGCGATTTAGCCTTGGCACTGTTTGACAGCAATGGCACCCTCCTCACCCAGTCCAACGGCAGCACCGATAACGAGTTGGTTTCCTTGCAGGGCTTGGCGGCAGGAACTTACTACGCCCAGGTAGTTGGTGTCAACGCAGCCACCAACCCCAACTACACCCTCAGCATTGATGCCCCGCAATTAGAAGCCACCCAGGCAGAATGGACAATTTTGGTGTATCTGGCGGCTGACAACGACCTGGAATCCTTTGGTATTGAAGACTTAAATGAAATGGAAGTGCCCATCCTGCCCAACACTGTGCGGGTGGTGACCCTGGTCGATCGGCTTCCAGGCTATGACAACTCCAACGGCAACTGGACAGATACCCGGCGGGGACGTATTACCCACGATACCAATCCCAATATGGTGTCGAGTCCGCTCACCAGTTTAGGTGAGCTTAATATGGGTGCCCCCCAAACCCTGACGGATTTTATTCAATGGGGTGTGCAAACCAACCCAGCGGAAAACTACGGCTTGGTGCTGTGGAATCATGGGGGAGGGCTGTCGGGGCTGACTTGGGACGACACGAACAACAGCGACAACCTCACCTTGAGGGAAATCACCACTGCCATCCAAGCCAGCGGCGTAGACTTTGACCTGATTGGCTTCGATGCCTGTTTGCAAGCAATGGTGGAACAAGGCTATGAATTAAAAAATCTCACCGATGTCATGGTCGCCTCGCAAAAAACCGAGCCGGGGGATGGTTGGGATTACACCGCCTGGCTGAGTCAGCTAGCGGCTGATCCAACCATGGGTGCGGAAGCCTTGGGAGCGGCGATCGTCAGCACCTACGGAGAGTTTTACGGCGACAACGAAACCCTGTCGGTGACACGGGTAGGAGACTATGACGAATTAAAAACTGCGATTGATATCTTTGCCACCACTGCCCTTGTCAGTGGAACGGATGCCGATTGGCAAACGATCGCCGCTGCCCGCGATGCCACGCCCTATTTCAGCCTGCCTGAGTACCGAGATTTAAAAACGTTCACCGACACGATCGCCACAAACCCTGGGGTAACTGACCCCATCCGTACCGCTGCGGCGGCAGTATCTACGGCGATTACCAACGCTTTGGTGCGCAACCATTCGGGCAATGGAGAGGGGGGCAGAGGGCTTTCGATCTACCTGCCAGAGTTTGGCAATGCGGCTTACACCCAAGAGTTTACATCGCTCTATAGCGACACCAACTGGCTCAATTTCCTAAATCGCAATTTGATTGGGCTACAACGGGTTGTTGCCGCCAGTCCCGACTGGGCAGAAGTCAATGATGTGCGATCACAAGCCACCAATCTCCATCGCCTTGCCGGAGCCAATAAACTATTTACCGGATTAAACATTGGCACAGCCAGCGACGTAGATTGGTTTCGGTTTGAGACAGTGGCGACGGGTAGCAATACGGATTCTGTGCAAATTGCCTTTGATAGCACCGCTGGTGAGCTGACGCTGCAACTCTACGACACAACCGGAACCCTGTTACAAACCTCCACCAACAGCAACAGTGGAGCAACCTCGATCGAAAAAGTTAGCTTAGACTCATTAACCGCTGGACAAATATCTTTCCTCAAGATCCGTTGGGGAAAATGGTG
>JAAUSV010000298.1 GCA_012032525.1 Leptolyngbyaceae cyanobacterium SL_7_1 | reverse complement strand
CGGGTGATGAATTCCCTGATTGAGTTGGGGGCGCTAGCTCCAACGGGGGATACGGGTCCAGTGCGGCGCTCGATCCAATATATGCTAGACAACTTCATGGACAAGCCCTTTGAGGCGCAGTCGGTCAGTGCCATCAGCGATGACCTGTATGAAGTTGCCTTTGATCAACCCTTTCGATTTCCAGCCACATTTACGTTTGTCATGCGGGCATTCTCTACCCTAGAGGGGGTGGGTAAGGGGCTAGACCCCGACTTTAACTTTATGGAGGTTGCAAAACCCTTTGCAATGCAGCTTATGAACACCGGAAATGGATCAGACTCCAATGGTTTATTGTCAGAGTTGGGTCGGCAAGCCGCTCAAGTCAGCACCACTGCGTTGGGTTTGCCACGTCGCATTGAGGATACAATCGACAAATTAGAACGGGGTGATTTGCGCATTCGAGTCCGCTCAACGGAAACCGATCGAGTGCTACGGCGCATCAGTGGGGTTAATATGGGGACTAATTACACCCTGTTAGCAGGGGCATTTACCCTATCGGCAACAATCCTATTTGTGAATGGATATAGTTGGATCGCAGCCATTGTTGCCATCCCAGCGGCGATCGCCGCCTTTGCCTTTGTTCGATTAATACTGCGACTCGATCGTTACGAGCGGATGTTCTAAGATTGGTTCAATGTCCACTGTCCATCGCTACCCTATGAAATGCTTTTTCACGGGTCTTACTGATCCGGGGCTTGTTCGCGCTGTCAATCAGGATGCTTATTATATCGACCCGGAAGGGCGTTTCTTTATAGTGGCGGATGGCATGGGTGGGCATGCAGGTGGGCAGGAGGCGAGTCGCATTGCCACAGAGGCAATCCAGACCTACCTGGAGGAACATTGGGACTCGACCGAACCCTCCAAAGACATGCTAGAGACGGCACTGCTTAAGGCAAATCAAGCCATTCTTCACGACCAAAACTCCCATCCTGAACGGTCTGACATGGGCACTACAGCCGTTGTCGTGATCTTCCGAGATAGCCAACCATGGCATGCCCACATTGGGGATTCCCGCCTGTATCGTCTACGGGGTTCTAAACTGGAGCAGATCACCGAAGATCACACCTGGGTGGCGCGGGCAATGAAAATGGGCGATCTGACCGCTGATCAGGCACGCAATCATCCGTGGCGACACATTTTATCCAAGTGTTTGGGACGTGAAGATCTACGCCAAGTCGATGCCTCATCCTTTGAAGTGCAACCCAACGATCGCCTTCTGCTCTGTAGCGATGGCTTGACAGAAGAATTATCCGACCATCTGATTGCCTCCCAACTCAAATCCATTCGCGCCTGCGACAAAGCAGCATTAGCACTGGTTAACGCCGCCAAAGATAAGGGTGGGCGAGACAATATTACAGTGGTGATTGTGGCGATCGATGGGGGACAAACGGAGTAATCTCAAGAGGGCTTGAAGGAGGGGTTGGATTTTGTTGGCACTCAACCCAACCTACCTTATGGATTACACGTCCTCTTCAGGAATGGTTGGAGTCGATCGGGGTGTGGAATAGGGATTCATAAACGGGGTCGGGGTATTAGTGGCGGTGGGAACCACGGGAGTGGGGACAGACGCTTCAACCGTTGCAGAGGAATCAATTAAGGGAGGTGTGGAAGAGACGGGCTTTTCTGGCAGTCCTAGTTGATTGCGGGCAAGGGCGATCGTTGAGGCGATGCCCGTCTTGCCGACCGTCAGCAAGGCTTTGCCCGTGTCAGCCGCCATCTGATCGGAATTGGTTTCCCCCAGCGTTGTAATCCACGTTCTCAATTGCCGTCCCCAAATTACCGCAACCGTACCAATCCAATCAAAAAAGACGAGGACAAAACACAGCGTCAACCAGATCAGCAGGACTGCTTCTCGCAAAATCTGTCCAGTGATGGCGATCGCCTGTTGATAGGTACTACGGGTATTGGGGGCAGAGACCAGTTGCCAAAATTTGTTGGCTTGAGTTGAAATTTGATTGCTCATAGAGTTCAATAGCTGCTTGGAGCTTTTGCGTTTATTCAGTATTTCTAGGGACGAGGGTAATCTATAAGAGCGAACATTGCCCGCTTGTTAATAACTATTCAATCATTCATCAGAGTAAATTTAGATGACCTTTCAATCGCTTCATCAAGTCTTGAACACCATCGAAGCGCAAGACGCATGGAAAGCACGACAGCAACTACAACAGGTGAGGACGGCTTGGCTAGAGGTGGTTGGTCAAGTCGTGAGCCAGCATACCCGTCCGATCGCCATTCACAACCACACCTTAAAAGTAGCCGCCTCTGGTTCAGCTTGGGCACAAACCCTTTGCTTTGAGCGCCATCGGATCTTGGCAAAACTCAATTGCCGGTTGTCTGCATCATTGACCGATATTCACTTTTCTACTGCCCACTGGCACACAACAACTACCCGATCGTCCCAGCCAACCGAAGGCGAAGTTCAGCATCCTAGTTGGGTGGGGTGCTCCACTGATCGAACACCCCACCCCGAACCAGGCAATGCTAATGTTGCCTTTCGTCAGTGGGCAACCCAAGTTCAGATGCGATCGCAACCGTTGCCCCTCTGTCCGCAATGCCAATGTCCGACACCACCTGGAGAGCTAGACCGCTGGTCAATCTGTTCGATCTGTGTAGCCCAACAGGTCTCGAAAGCGACGGTTGCGCCTATCAAGGATGACCCTAAAACCGAATAATCTAAAACTGAATAAATGGGACTGCTGGATCTCCCCAAACAAATTGTTACTAAAGTTCACAATGATTCTAATCAAGGGTTGCAGCGATGTCAGGGTGAAATAGCAGATTCCTTATTAAGGGTTTTTGCTTCTCCAATCAGAACAAACGGACTTTAGGGGTTATTTTTTTACTTAAACTATCCGATTGGCTGTTGTTTTTTAAGCAATAAATTGTTAGTAGACAACTAATCGTCGTTGCTGTTTCCCTTGATCCCCATCCTGTTTCGTCCCAAGCACACTAGGTTATCCCAAATTCCAAAAAATCGTTGGAAATAGATAAATATGTCTAATTCTTAACAGGAATATAAAAACAATCTAAATTACATTTTTTCCTTGGGATCGCTGCAACCTTGATTAAATCTATAGTTTTAGCCTTTTATAGAATACAAGCTCAGAAAATCTAGAGATGAGAATAGTGTGAAGATACTCGATGAATCTTTATGAGCACGATTCACGCTTCTATTTCTTCTTGCCGCTATTGTCAGTCTTACCAGTCAGAGGGGCGGCGAGGCGGATGCTGTCAAACACTAGGAGTTCCGGTGCAAGGAACCTGGAAAGCTTGTAATTTGGCAGTTGCTCCCTTCTCAGCTTCTTGGAAAGCGCTGACTCCGCTTGCAGAAGCGTATGAATCAGAACTATACGAATCAGAGTTGGTTGGTCCGATCGCACCCCTGGCAGGCGATCGAGCCATGCCAGCGCTCCCTGATCTGACTCCCGTGATTAGCTAAAGCCATTTTTTATGTGAAGAGGGTAATCGTGGGTAAGGGCAAGTTGCCCTTATTTCGATCGCTCACTAAGCCGTATTGATCTACATCCCTTTACTCGACATTTCCGTAGAGTTCGATTTTGGATTATGATCGTGCTATCAAATTAGCCGTTGTACATACGCAGTCATACGTTATGGATATTTTGACGCTGGGTTGGGTTTCCTTGTTGGTTGTGTTCACCTTCTCAATCTCGATGGTGGTTTGGGGTCGTAACGGGTTCTAGTAGATGCGATGAATTTAGAAACGTCTCTCCTGACTATTTTGGCAACCGCAGCTCTGGGACTTTTGGTTGTCGTCACCGGAGGTGTGGCTTACTTAACATCGGCGGAATGGCGCGATCGCCGCCGCCAAGAGCGAGAGAAGCGAGGTCGTTAATTGATCCAGAATTGATCCAGACCACGCCCATCTAGTTCTGCTAGTTTCTTGTGACACTCAGTTTTGCTAATTAGTTAAGGGCACGCCAATGGTGGGGTGCCTTTGCTATTTGCTCCAGCTATTTGCAATCTCCGATCAATGCCATAGACTGCCAATAACCCTTGATTCACTCTTCACCCTTCCCTATGACCACTGCTCGCAATCGCCTCTCCCCCACCCACCAACCCCTCGTTCAGCACCCCCTAGAACCGTTAACGGCGGACGAAGTTGCCACTGCGGTGGCGATCGTGCAGCGGGAGCGATCGGTAGGAAACTCGTTCCGCTTTCCCTGTGTGATGCTGCACGAACCCGACAAAGCCTTGGTGCTCAACTTTCGACCGGGAGAGGCGATCGACCGGGAGGCGTTTTTGATTTTGCTAGATAACGCTACGGGCAGGACTTATGAGGCGATCGTCTCCCTCACAAACGATCAAGTGGTCCGTTGGACCGCGGTTCCCGGTGCTCAGCCCAACATCATGGCAGATGAGTTGGTGGAGTGTGAGCACGCCGTCAAAGTCCACCCTGAGTTTCAAGCGGCAATCGCCAAGCGGGGGTTGGATCTCGATCAGGTGGTGGTTGATCCCTGGGCGATCGGCAACTTTGGCTTTGCCGATGAAGCCGGACTGCGGCTGTCGCGCTGCCTCTGCTACATTCGCACGACACCAGAGAGCAATTTTTATGCCCGTCCGATCGATGGGCTAGTTCCCGTGGTGGATTTAAACACCATGCAGGTATTGAAGATTGAAGACACGGGGATTGTGCCCGTGCCCCCAGAAACTGGAGAATATGCCCGCGAATTTATCACCCATTTTCGCGATGACCTCAAGCCGTTGCAGATTGCTCAGCCGGAAGGGGTGAGTTTCACCGTGGACGGGCATCACATTCGCTGGCAAAATTGGCAAATGCGGATTGGCTTCACTCCCCGCGAGGGCTTAGTGCTTTACACCGTGGGCTACGAAGATCAAGGACGCCTGCGCCCCATCCTCTATCGGGCGTCGATGGCAGAAATGGTTGTGCCCTACGGCGACCCCCGCCCCCAACACTTTCGTAAAAATGCCTTTGATTTGGGGGAACACGGGGTGGGGATGCTAGCAAACTCCCTCACCAATGGCTGCGACTGTTTTGGAGAAATTCGTTATTTCGATGCGGTGCTGACCGATAGCCGAGGCAATGTGGCGATTACGGAAAACGCCATCTGTCTGCATGAGGAAGACTACGGAATTCTCTGGAAACACACCGATTGGCGACGAGAGCATGTGGATGTGCGGCGATCGCGCCGTCTGGTACTCTCCTTTATTGCCACCGTCGATAACTATGAATACGGGTTCTACTGGTACTTCTACCAAGATGGCACGATCCAATATGAGATCAAGCTCACGGGCATTTTGCTATGTGCCGCCCTCGACAATACCCCAAAGTATGGCACGCTGGTTGCACCAGAGCTCAATGCCCTCAATCACCAGCACTTCTTTGGAATGCGATTGGACTTTGACATTGATGGAGTAGAAAATTCAGTCTACGAGGTCAATAGCCATGCAGAGCCGATGGGGGCGGACAATCCCTACGGCAATGCCTTCTACGCCCAAGCCACGGAGTTCCAAACCGAGCAGGAGGCTCAACGCATCATTGACCCTCTGGCAGGACGCTATTGGAAAGTGGTGAATCCTGCTGTCACTAACCGATTGGGACAACCCGTAGGCTTCAAAATCATGCCTGGTGAAAATGTCCTTCCCTTTGCTCACCCTGACGCACCCATCCTAAAGCGGGCAGGATTTTTGACTAAGCATCTCTGGGTGACACCCTACGCGGCTGATGAAAAGTATCCCACAGGCAGCTACCCCAACCAACACCCCGGTGGCGAAGGATTGCCCCAGTGGACTCAGGCTGATCGGCGATCGCCAACACGGATGTGGTTGTCTGGTACGTCTTCGGACACCACCACATTCCCCGCCCAGAGGATTACCCTGTCATGCCCGTCGCCTACAGCGGCTTCACCCTGAAACCCGTAGGCTTCTTCGATGCCAACCCATCCTTGGATGTGCCACCCTCGACTCCTAAAAATGGGCATTGTCATTGAGCATTAGCTGTTAGCTACTGGCTATTGGCTAATCACGCGGTGTGCATATTCCTCTAATGCCTTATGGAATGGGCATTTCAGCCATTAATAGGCACACCGCGCTAATCGCTAACCGCCAACAGCTAATGCCTGTGGTTTGGTAGATGATTGTTCCAATATTCAATTTCCTGTTCTTCAACACTGCCATCGGGCATGATGGTGCGATTGAGTTTCGCTCCGTGTAACTCACTCCCCTGTATCTCAGCCCACTTCAGTTCCGTTTCTTCCAAGTCGGCTCCAAGGAACTGGGCTTTCCACAA
>JAAUSV010000297.1 GCA_012032525.1 Leptolyngbyaceae cyanobacterium SL_7_1 | reverse complement strand
GGCAAGCGCACTCCCAAGGAAGTTCTCAAATAATCCCAGTCCTAACGGCAATGCCATCATCAAATCGATTTAGCCCAGAGTAGGCTTGCAGTTGGGTTTCATAGATGCGAATGGTATCTAGCAGGCTCTCCGCCTGTTCCAAGACGATCGCCCCTAGGCGCTCCATGCTGTCAAAATCACCCTTGAGATAGCTGACCTCGGTGGCTTCGGTATATAGTGCCAGGGTAAGGGCATAGTGATCCTGCCAAGCATCGTCGGGCAACCCCTGCATGGCGATGGCAAAGTAGTTATTGGCAGTGCTATAGGCGGTGGATAGCTTGGCTTTGCGACCTGCCATCAGATTCAGTTGGGCGAGTTGGGTGCGATCGCCCGGTCGGGTCAACAATCCTGCCCCCACGTTCAATTGATTGACAATCTCAAAAATCCGCTCTTCGCGCTCGTGGGTGGGCGTATTCTTTAACAGCAGTTGCCCAATTTTCAGATGGGTAATTTGTTTCTGGTCTGGTGGGATCAGGGAGTAGGCGGCTTGTTGCACCCGATCGTGGAGAAAGCGATAGCGGGGCGATCGATCGATGGCAAAGGGCGGCGCATCGTCCCGCGATCGATGGTGAAACAGTTTATAAACCTCGTTTACGGGCAAGATCAAGCCATCGCGTAGTGCCGTCCACAGGGCAGCGGCGGTGCTGCTTTCCGATTCTTGCCTGACAATTGCCAGGGTTTTTAGGTCAAATTGGTTGCCCACACAGGCAGCCAGTTTTAACACAGTTTGGGTGGCATTGGGCAGGCGTTGTAGTTGCAATCCAATAAACTCCACCACATCATCGGTCAAGGAGAGGGCATTGACCTGGGCAATGTCGTATTGCCAGCAGCCCTCATCGGCATTAAAAACAATGTGCCGTTCGTCGTACAACGCTTTGAGAAATTGGGCGGTGAAGAACGGATTGCCCTGGGTCTTGCGATAGACCAGCGCGGTTAGGGGCTGGGAGCGGGCGATCGAGCAATTGAGGGTATCTGCGATCAGATGGTTGATATGGGTCGAGTCCAGCGGTGGCAACCTCAGGGTGTGTACGGCAGTTCCCGACTGCCGTACCTGCTCGATCGTCACCGTCAGTGGGTGGGCGGGAGACACTTCATTGTCCCGATATGCCCCAATTAGTAAGACGTGCCGCAGGTGTGCCTCCCCCATCACCCGTTGAATCAGCCCCAAAGAGGCAGAATCCGCCCACTGGAGATCGTCTAAAAAAATTACCAGGGGATGGGTCGCCGTGGCAAAGACCTGAATGAACTGTTGAAAGACTCGATCAAAGCGATGGTGGGCGGCACTGCCAGCCAACTCTGGCACAGGGGGTTGCAACCCGATGATCCCTTCCAACTCTGGAATCACATCCACCATCACCTGTCCGTTGTTGCCCACCGCTGCCAAAATCTCGCTCTTCCACTGGTGCAGTCGGGCGTCGCTTTCGGTCAACAGTTGCCCTACCAGATCACGAAATGCCTGGACAAACGCAAAAAAAGGCACATTGCGCTGCAACTGATCAAACTTGCCTTTGATGAAATAGCCCCGTTGCCGGACGATCGGCTTGTGAATTTCATTCACCACAGCGGTTTTACCGATCCCTGAAAATCCTGTGATCAGCATTAGCTCCGCTGCGGCTTGGCTGACTCGCTCAAATGCCGCCAACAGCGTGTTTACTTCTTGCCCTCGTCCATAGAGTTTTTCAGGAATGACAAATTGATCAATTTGATCACAGGTTCCCAGCTCAAACTCATCGATCGCCTCCGCCTCTCGCCACTGCTGCAAACAACGCTCCAGATCTGCCTTGAGTCCCAAAGCACTCTGGTAGCGGTTTTCGGCATTTTTTGCCATGAGCTTGTTGATGATGGCAGAAAAGATGGGCGGGATATCGGGATTGATGGCGTGGGCAGCGGGTGGATATTTTGCCAAATGGCAATGCACCACCTCCATACGATCGTCAGCCACAAAAGGCAACCGCCCCGTCAGCAGTTCATAGAAGGTAACGCCCAGGGAGTAATAGTCCGTCCGGTAATCAATGCCGCGATTCATTCGCCCGGTTTGCTCTGGGGAAATGTAATACAACGTCCCCTCCAATACCGACACCCCTTGCATTTCAGGAATCTCCCTTGGCAAAAGCGAAGCAATGCTAAAGTCAACCAACTTTACCTGCTTTGTCGTGGGGTTGATCAAAATGTTGGCAGGTTTAATGTCTTTGTGAATGATATGCAATCGATGCAGGCGATCGAGAATGGCAGCAATTTGCAGGGCAATGGTGAGAAAATCGGCAACAGGCAACAGGGGAGCGGTGCAGAGTGGCGCCGCCCCATTGGTAAAGGATTGACATTGCTGCTGCGTGTAGTCTTTGAGTGAGATGCCACCAAAATCTTCTAGCACCAATGCGTAGCGATTTTGGTAGGTTTCCAAACTGTAGACCTTGACGACGCCGGGCAGATTGATATTTTTGGCGATCGCATACTGATTGCGAAACTGCACCAATTCATTCAAACTGGGATATTCGTTGCGCATCAGTTTGAGCACCACGGGAACCGCATCCGACTCCCGCTTAGCTCGAATCACCAATGTCCTCGAACTCTCGTAGATCTTTTCGATGAAGCGGTAGCCTGAGATAGGAGTGCCTGAGTCAACCATAACCCGATATTTACTCTGACGCTGGTTATGCAATTGGTAGCGATCGCGTTCCCGCTCTTGCTGGTTTATCAACCGAGAGGTTACTCAGGAACTTAACACTAATACTGTAATGCCCGTATCACTCAGACCAACATTTTTTATAAGTGTTGATGAAATGATAATAGAGTAGGCGATCGATTCACGCAGAATTTGCGTTGACATGAATTTGCACTGACATGCCAGTAGGGACATGGCAATGCTATGCCCCTACAAGCGAACTAGGCATCAAGATTTTTACGAATCCATCTTTACGAATAGACTTAGCCACGTTAATCAGCATCCGCTGGATTTAGATCTATTCGGGGATTTACCGTCCTGTCCGGATCAAGCAATCGATACCACCTAGCCAGGGAGCATCGGGGAGAAATTAGCGATGGGTGGGGAGGGAACGATCGATCGGGGCGCGTCTGCCAAGGGCAACGGTGATGACAACGGCGATCGCAGCGAGTACCGTCACCAGGGTAATCGCTTCGTGTAGGATCAACGCCGACGCAAATAGGGTAAAAAAGGGTTGCAACAATTGGGTTTGGCTGACTCGTGCCACACCGCCGATCGCCAAGCCGTGATACCAGGCAAAAAATCCCAAAAACATACTAAACACACTCAAGTAGCCAAAGCTCAACCAAGCCGCCAGCGAAGCTTGCACCCCGTGATGCAGGGCAGTCAATCCCACCGGGATCACCAGTGCTGGAGCCGACAAGATCAGCGCCCAGCAGATCACCTGCCACCCACCCAGCTCCCGCGACAGTCGCCCACCTTCGGCATAGCCAATGGCAGCGGCAACCACCGCCACCAACAGCATTAGGTCGGGCAATTGCAGCGTGCCTGCCCCACTCCAGAGGGCAAATCCAACGACGATCGCACTGCCCAAACCGCTCCATCCCCAAAAAGCAGGGAGGGGCGATCGCCGTCCGCACGGCTCCAGCAACCGCTGTTGCCAAAGGTAAGAGTCCCAGAACGATCGCCCCGTGGGAGGCAGGCAGCGATCGCATTGCCCAAGCTGAGAACACCGGAAATCCAATAATCACTCCTGCCGCCACCACCGCCAAACTGGGCAGATGGCGACGCGCTGGAAAGGGTTGGCGGGTGATTTTCAGCAGCATCGCCGCCAGCAGCGATGCCACCACTGCTCGCCCCAACCCCACCATAGTAGAATCCAGTTCTGCAACGGCAAGGCGGGTGGCGGGCAGGGTGAGGCTAAAGATCGAGACACCCAGGACTCCGTAAAGGAGTCCGAGGGTCTCCAGATTGGACTTGGTGGTATTCATGGGGTCGAGGCAGGCACAAAGCCTGCCCAATTCAACGATTACTGCAAATAGCGTCGCTCAATCCAAACCCGCAACTCAGACTCTGACTCAACGATTTGAGAAGACTGGGTGATCGGGTCATAGACTTTGAAATAGCGATCGCCCTTAGAATCACGAAATTCCTGAATCACTGGATCTGAACTGCCCAAGACCGACTTGACCGATCGCTGCCAAAGGGCTTGCACTCCCCTGGCAAGGCGCTGCCAACGGGTGGGTTTGGGGTTGAAGTAGGTCAGAGGCTCTGGGGTGGACGAAATTAACTCTAGTTGACGGTAGAGGTCAAGGCGTTGCATGAGGCTGTCCTCCAAGAAAAGGTCAGCGCGAATCGATTCGGCATAAAGCTATTTTCGTGGCAATCTTTTAAGCAGAACAGAGGCAATTAAGTTAAATTGTCATCGGTACAGTTTGGGTTTTATTAACTGTACTGTTGGAAATGCAGCTCAACTGTATCTGTTTTCTATCTAGCCGGATATTTATAAAAGAGTCAGAGATAGCGATTGATTCAGCAGCGATTAGCAATCAGTCGTTGGCTAAGAGCCAATCGCTAATTGCTAATTGCTTCACTATGAGGACTCTTCCCATGACCCCAACTGCACTGGATGTCTCCGAAGACAAAAAACTCTACGAGCAAGTGGCGGATCAAATTCAGGTGTTGATTCGGGAGGGGACGCTGCAACCGGGCGATCGCCTACCCTCGGTGCGAAAATTGCGGGAACAGTTCTCCGTCAGCATGTCCACGGTGCTAGAAGCCTACCGACTACTAGAGGATCGGGGCTTGATCGATGTCCGCCCCCAGTCAGGCTACTACGTCAAAGCGGAGTGGCGATCGCCCCCAATGAACCGGAGCTATCGACTCCCTCTAAGCAGGTCTCACCTGTCTCCACCAGCTTGGCGTTTCAAATTGGGCGATCGATTCGCAACCCCAAAATCATTAGCCTCGGACCGGCGATTCCCAATGTGGAACTGATGCCCACCGCCACGCTCAATCGGTTGATGGGCAAGATTCTACGGGAAAATTCAACCATCGCCCATGCCTATGACACCCCTCCCGGCTGTGAACCGTTGCGCCATGAAGTGGCTCGGCGGCTGATGGATGTGGGCTGCTCGGTGACGCCGGATGAAATTTTGACCACCAATGGCACATCGGAATCGGTGTATCTTGCCCTAAAAGCCGTCACCCAACCAGGAGATACGGTGGCGATCGAGTCTCCCCTGTCCTATGGACTACTAGAAGCCCTAGAGGCGCTGCATCTCAATGCCTTGGAGTTGCCCACCCATCCCCGCAATGGCATTTCCCTACCCCATTTGCAAGCGGCTTTGGAAAAACGGCAGATTGTCGCGTGTTTTCTCATTTCCAATTTCAGCAATCCTCTAGGCACCTGCATGGGCGATGCCAAGAAAAAACAAATCGTCGAGTTACTCACCCACTACAACATCCCCCTAGTAGAAGACGATATTTACGGCGATCTCTATTTTGAAGGCACCCGTCCCAAAGCTTTTAAAGCATTCGATCGCGAAGGGTTGGTGCTCTACTGCTCCTCCCATAGCAAAACCCTGTCGCCGGGATTGCGGGTGGGCTGGTGTGTAGCGGGACGCTATCAAGACCAAGTGGAAACACTGAAATGGGTGGTCAATCAAACCACCGCCATCGTTCCCCAACTGACGATCGCTGCTTTTCTTGCCAACGGTGGGTACGATCGCCATCTCCGCCAACTGCGCCGCGCCTACCAAGCCCAAATGACTCGCATGACCCAGGCAATTTGTGAACACTTCCCCAGCGACACCAAAGTCACCCGTCCCAATGGTGGGCACCTCCTTTGGGTGGAGATGCCCCCAGAGTTTGACTCGCTTCAGCTATACAAAGAGGCGTTAGAGTACTACATCAGCGTGGTTCCCGGCTCCATCTTTTCACCCTCCGGCAGTTATCGCAACTGTTTCCGGCTCAACACCGGGCTACCCTGGTCGGAGGTGATCAACCAAGCCATGCGGACGCTGGGCTATCTGATCAAGCGACAACTGGCAATGAAAGTATTGGATAGCCCTGTCACCCCTCCTCCTTCCGTCTTCCAATAATACGTCGTCGGATCAAAAAGTCCGGAATGTCTAGGGGATCAAAGGAGGTTTCGGGAATCGGCGTAGCGGTCGGTGCCAACTCACTGGAGGCGATCGACTGCTGCAACGTAGTCAGCAATTGCAATAGGGCAGGGGTTAGGGGAATGGGTTGATCGAGGGTAGCATCCACTGGGATCGTAGACAGGGCTTGGGTGAGTAATTCTTTAAGCTGGGTAAATTGTTGTTGGG
>JAAUSV010000296.1 GCA_012032525.1 Leptolyngbyaceae cyanobacterium SL_7_1 | reverse complement strand
CCCCCAAGGGAACCCTGGCGATCCAAACTCCCCGCCCTTTATTCCTCCCCCCCCTCCTCCCCCGCTGTCTTGAGCCAGATCCTGAACTGGGCTGCTTGTTGCCGGGTGCTCCCATTTCCTTAGCTCCACCGGCCCGCTTTCCAGTCATGTACTTGATTCCGCGCGTCGATTTTTCTCAAGCAGCAATATCTTATCGGGAGTTGATCCCGTGAATGATGGGTTAGTTAGACCATCGCTTTCTGTATTATTAGTGCCTCAACTGGGTCCACGGACGTTTTTTATTGCCTCGGCGGAAGGATCCCTCAATCGTTATCTCAAGCTCACCCAGTTTGATTATGATGAGTTGCGATTCCGCGCCGGAATTTCGCACCAATTTCGCCAAATATGACCGCCGAACTTGGCTGGAGCAACCAGCAGCTCTATATTGCTAGCGATGATATTCCTGGATTTTCTAGAGGCAAACGGTTTTTGGATGATCATGCGGTGCGGTTGGAAATTAGCCGCCGGGATCAATTAGCAAAAAAATTGTCGCTCAATTCCTTTTATCAGTTGCGTGCGAGTTTTGCCCAACCTGAAGATCGATCGCGCATTATTAATGTTATTTTTCTATCGCTTAATTATGACATCACGCCCAAGCTGCAATTGGGCTTAGATTATCAATTTGCAGCCGCAAATTTTACGCAACAAACCCGAACAGATTTATATCATCAAGTGCTAACCCGGCTCACTTACACAACCTTTCGGAACGCTCAACTGAGTGTGTATGGTGGTTTTAGCTCTGGAAGCTCAACCGCTTCGGGTATCAACTTTGATGGATTCTTATTGGGTGTTGGTTTATCGGTGAATTTGACTTTGTTTTAAGACCGATATCACCACTCTAAAAGTCTAGATAATAAACCGGGATCAAAGAAATAAATAGCATGGGTTTCGCCAGTTAGTTGTTTGCTAAGCGGGGCGCGGAGCTGGACTTGGAGAGTGCTGAATTTAGTGGCGTGGGGGCTTCGGGGCGTAGGAGTTTTGGTGCTAAACCAATCTTGTTTGGAGTAAAAATCTTCCCAGGAAGTAAGAGCGCCATTTTCGACACAGCGGATCGATTCTTCAGCAATCCAGGGCGATCGATAAGAAAGGAGTTCAATTTGCCCGCCCATGCTCAGAAACCGGATGGGTTTAGTAACTTTGGGACGGTAGTCTGCTAGGAGATCAATGCCAATCAACACGCCCGCACTATGAGCTAATACGGTGACTCGGTCGTAGTTTCCTTCTTGCAGTACGTCGCTTAAGGCGTAGGCGATGCGTTGCCGAATGCGATCGCGAATGCCGCCTGTGGCAATTTCCGTTTCATCTTGCAAAAAACGGGCAATAAAATCGAGCAAATCGACTAAGGATGCAGGAGAGGTGGGTAAAAAACTGAGTACAATACTAGCGATCGCCCAGATGGGCACCCGCCCAAGGTTTTGCCCCACCGAGCCAGATGTTCCGCCCAGTCGCTCGGTAATACTTGGATGCCAAACGCATTGGGGTTTTGCCCAATTGCCACAAACGCCACAGCCACGTTGCCGTAATACCACAGCAGCACCAACAACACGATGACCATAAACTCGACGAGCAGCAACCGCGATTTTTTGCCATGTTCCAGGTTCCAGCAAACACCCAGTAGACGAAAAGAAAAAAACCGCGCACGATTTGGTCTTTAATGCTGCGATCGCTGAGTTTATCCACCAAATCAGTCCAGAAAATTTCATAAATATCTAGCGTCTTCGGCTCACCCGCAACCGATTCATACACAAATCGTCGTCCACTTTGACCCGCAATTTTGACCTCATCGCGCTCCAGTTCAACCTGCCGCCCTTCTAACCGAGTAGTTAACCCGATCGCCAAAAAATTCTCTAAAACAAACCCTTTCGATTTGGCATAAAACCCAGGGATAAAAATGACAGCCTCGTTGTGAATGGCTGACTCTGACTGATGAATTGCCTGATCTGAAGCCTGATTTGGAGGCGATTGGACTGCGTCTGATATCGGTGAGTTTGACATCGTAGATGACCTCTGGGGCACGAAAGATTTCACTATAGCCGTCGCCCCAGGAAGCGGGGTAAAGGCGATTCAGCAAGCCTAATCAGACTCCGCATTGAAGCCATTTTTGATGTCCTCAGCTTGCTGCCCATCGCTATCATACCTGCGCCTTGTCTCATTCCCGCCCTTTCTGTCACACTTTGCTCCCAACTTGGGCACACTGTCAACGAACCTTTACGCGCTTTGACTTAGTTTCATAGACTTAGTTTCAGGAGAATCCGCCCAATGCAGCCCCTTGCCCAACCTTCTGCTGCCGAACCCCCTTCAAATTCTTCAAAACCTGGATTTTCACTAATTCGCTCTGTTGGCGCACGGCTTTTTTTGTCTGTTGTAGGGGGATCGTTGATTGGCTTACTGGGTACTAGCTTTTGGTCCTATCGAGAACTATCTCGACAAGCCGAGGCAGAGTTACTTGCGAGTTTGCAAGTCAAATCTGAGATTTTAGAAGGGGATTTCAATACCCTGGAATACTCAACTAAAACGGTTGCCGATGCCGTTAAAACGCTACAAGCAGCAGGAGAACGGCGGGAACAAGTCTACAGCAACTTAATGTACCGTGCTCTCACAACCTCTCCCCTGGGCACTGGTTTAGGGTTTGGGCAACCTCCCAACAATCGCCTAGTCATCCCATCCTTACAATTCGCCTATCCCTACGTTGCTCGTAATAAAAAAAACAAACGTTGTTGTTCCTCCCAAACTCGGCAACGCCACTCCGGAAAATTACACCGAAGATTACTTTACCCAGCCGATTCAAGCAGGTAAACCGATCTGGCTGGAACCGATGAGATATACCGAGACTTCCCTCACGCCGCCGCAAACCCTGGTGAGCACGTCTTATTCAATGCCCTTTTATAGCGATCGCGGTGAACTGCTTGGAGTCCTCAGCCAAGATATGGAACTGGGGTTTTTAAGCAAGCGGTTGGGCGTACCTGTAATGCGAAATTCGGGACATTTCCTCTTAGTGAGTGCTGAAGGAAATTTAATTGCATTTCCCTCTGATTCCCAACAAGCATTAAACTTAAAACCCTTTCCTGAACTCAACAATTACAAGGACTTATGGCAGCAGATCCAAACTGATCTAAAAGCAGGCAACAATAACGGTATTGTGCAATGGCGGGATAGCAAAGGAAATGAAGAATTTTGGGCATACCACCAAATTCGTAATAATAATTGGGTGCTCATGGCGGTTGTTCCTAAATCGGTTGTATTAGGACCAGTTTGGCGCTTTTTAGGAGCTGGAATTTTAGGAGCCGTAATTGGAGCCTCGATTGTTCAAGGTATTGTTGTATTCCTGTTTGTTAAACGACTAAACCAACGACTCCAACCGATTATGGATGAATGTAATCGGCTTGCTGAGACCAGTGCCAAAAGTGAAGAATTGATGAGCCGTGAAGATGAGTTAGGACGATTAACGATTTCTTTTTATGCATTGCTAGGGCAAGTCACTGTGAATGAACGTCGATTACGGCAGGAAACCCAGAAATCTGAACAAGCATTGCAAGCTCTTCAACAAACTCAAGCAGCAATTAATTCAAACTGAGAAAAATGTCTAGCCTGGGTCAACTAGTTGCAGGAGTTGCCCATGAAATTAACAACCCAATTAGCTTTATCTATGGCAATTTACCCCATGCCACTGAATATACTCATGATTTACTGGAACTAATCAAACTTTATATAGAAAAATATCCCAATCCGGATGCTGAAATTAAAAAAATTCACAAAGAAATTGATCTGGATTTTTTAATGGACGACCTGCCAGAAATGCTTAAATCAATGCAAATTGGTGCCGATCGCATCCGTGAAATTGTATTATCTTTACGCAACTTTTCTCGCCTAGACGAATCAGAAATGAAACGAGTCAATATCCATGACGGGATTGATAGTACACTACTCATTTTGCAAAATCGTCTCAAAGAAACCGCTGGGCATCCTGAAATTAAAATCATCAAGCAGTACGGCAACTTGCCCCTAGTTGAATGCTACGCAGGGCAACTCAATCAAGTGTTTATGAATATTTTGAGCAATGCGATCGATGCGTTAGATCAGTATAATCAAACGCGATCGCTGGAAGACATCATTTCCCAGCCCACAACAATCACCATTCAGACAGAAACATCCACCTTGCCACCCTCAATCCCTTGCATTGGTATCCGAATTCGTGACAATGGGCCTGGAATTTCTCAGGCTAACCAATCTAAAATTGTTCGATCCATTTTTTACCACCAAACCCATTGGTAAAGGCACGGGACTGGGCTTATCCATCAGCTATCAAATTGTGGTGGATAAGCATCAAGGCGATCTGAAATGCATCTCAGAGATGGGCAAAGGAGCAGAATTTCGCATCAAAATTCCACTCCATCCAACTAAGACAAAAGAAGAATATAGCGATGGTCAGCAAAATTAGGACATCAATAACGTCTCAAATGCTGAATCTGGGTTAGGCGTTGCTAACGCGCCTCTGCCCCGATGAACGTGGCGACGGCTATACAATACCCCACACAAGATGCAGGCAGGTTTGCAAAAGCGGGATTCACTCAAGCGATCGCCTGTTTAATCTGTTCTGCATTCAAGCCATGACCAATGAACACGAGTTTGGTTTGCCGAGGTTCATCCGGTTGCCAGCGGCGATCATAAAACGTGTCAAAGCGATCGCCGACTCCCTGCAATACCAATCGCATTGGTTTATTCGCAACGTGAACAAATCCTTAATCCGATAAATCTCTTCCGTTTGAACTAACTGCTGCAATCGCTCAATGAGTGCCGTAGGTTCAAATGCTTCACTCAAAATTAAATAAACTGAATTCATCTCATCATCATGCTCATGCTCATCTTCAGAATCATGATGACTAGGACGATTGTCTAAATTCTCTTCTACAGCAGCATTAAACCCTAGCAAGATATCAGGATTGATGGAGCCATCCCGGCAAGGCAAAATCTTCACGCCACTCCGCAATTCTCGCTGGAGCCAGTGTTTCACCTTTTCCTGAGCTTCTGCGGCTACTCGATCAGTTTTGGTCAACAATACTAAATCGGCACAAGCCAGTTGATCTTCAAACAGTTCTTCGATCGGGGTTTCGTGCTCCAAGCTATCATCCGCCAGCCGTTGGGCTTGTAGTGCATCCAAATCGCCGACTAACTTACCCGCCGCGATCGCATCACAATCAACAACCGTCACCACGCCATCCACCGTCGCTCCAGTACAAATCTCATGCCATCGAAACGCTTGCACTAGGGGTTTTGGTAAAGCTAATCCCGATGTTTCAATCAAAATGCAATCGAGCTGATCCCGACGCTTTAACAATTCTTGCATCGTTGGCAAAAATTCTTCTTGTACCGTACAACAAAGGCACCCATTCGTCAGTTCAACAATATTGGGGGTTTGGCTGGATACAGTCGTTGTTTCTAACTCAGTTTCATCATCACAAACCTGGCACGATCGTAGGAGATCCCCATCGATCCCCACCTCCCCAAACTCATTCACCAGCACCGCTATCCGCCGCCCTTGATTATTTTGCAGGAGATGCCGAATTAAAGTGGTTTTCCCTGCTCCCAAAAACCCGGTAATCACCGTAACTGGAATTTTATGCATCGAAAGAAGATCCTAAAACGCCTAAGCATACGCGATTTGAGCGCGGCTCTCACTCTATCACGCACCAATCGCGATCATGCACCAATCCCGATCATGCACTAGTGAACCCACTATCGCTGCCCTTTGGTTTTCTTAAAGTAAGTCTTATAGATTTCGTGAGCGATCGGAACGGCAGACTCTGCCCCAAAGCCACCATTCTCAACGACTACAGCCACTGCAATTTTTGGATCATTCGCCGGACCAAAGCCTGCAAACAGGGCATTATCTTTTTGTCCCAAGACTTCCGCCGTTCCGGTTTTACCAGCCGTTACCGGAATCAAACCATCGTTAAGCTGGCGCGCTGTGCCGTTTTGCACAACTCCTTTCAGCCCATCCTTTAAAACTGCAAGCGTTCCAGGATTGAGTCCAATTTTTTGAGGACGAGTTTCCGGTGTACGGGTTTGATTCGCCATTAAGTGAGGAGTCACTCGCCATCCCCCATTGGCGATCGCCGAATAAAGCACCGCCAATTCAAGCGGAGTCACCTGCACCAAGCCCTGCCCAATCGACATACTCACCGTATCTCCGCCATACCAAGGCTCTTGATACAGCTTTTCCTTTTCTGCTGGAGTCGGGATCAAGCCATGATTCCCCCCCTCCAAACTCAAATTGGTTAACTCTCCGATCCCCAACTTGTGTCCCCA